>JBBPZG010000042.1:0-2943 GCA_038199095.1 Saccharimonadales bacterium (SeqCode) | reverse complement strand
TCAGGTACCGCAGCGTTTGGCTTGTTCGTAAGCAGCAGTTCGCTAAGCACAAACGGGGTTGGTACAATGAGCCCTTCATCTAAGTACCATGATAATGCCCACGTAACGGTTCCTACGGATGTATGGTACGGTATGGATAATACTACAGCAGGTAACAATGTCACCAGCACGTTTGGTAGCACCATTGCTTCGACTACAACACCACTCTACCGGGTTAATAACTCCTACACCTTTGCCGCTACCTCAGCCCTGACCACCCCAGCCGGTATTTATACTGCCAACCTGAGCATGATAGCTACTGGCACGTTCTAGGGCCTGTAACGAGCAGGAAATAGACAATAGGTTCAATGATGAGCCATTTACCCCGGCCGGATACCAAGTTTAAGTTTCTAAGTTTCGGTATTATAGGTGTGCTGAGCTTAGCCGGATTAGGACAGTACATATTCTCTCCCACCTATGGTGCCCAGCTGGGTAATCGGCGGCTGCAGCTGAGCAGTGCCCAAATAGGGGCAAGTGCTGATTACTTGGTGTCGTTTAACCTGAGTAGCAACGGGCCATTTGGCTCGGTGGTTATCCAGTTCTGTGCCAATGATCCTTTTCCTGGTACCAGTTGCACGGTACCGGGTGGCTTGACCGCCGCCTCTGCCACACTCACCAGCCAGACGGGGCCTGGCGGCTTTACTATTAATACAAGTGCTTCCACTGCCAATAAGCTGGTACTCAGCCGCAACCCAGCTAATGCCCTCATAGGGCCTGTCAGTTTCCGCTTTACGAACGTTACTAATCCATCGGCACCCGGGTCATACTATGCCCGGCTCCAAACCTTTGCGGGCAATGACGCCAGCGGGCCGGCCAGCAATGATGGCGGGCTGGCATTTGCCATTAACAACAGCCTGGCAATTAGCGCCGAGGTGCCGCCCTACCTGATTTTTTGTACCGGTATAACCATTGGCAACCTTAACTGTGCCAATGCCACCGGAGATTACATTGACTTTGGTGAACTGTCCCCCAATCGCACTAGCAGTGGTTCATCACAAATGCTAGTGGCTACCAATGCCCAGGATGGCTACAACGTGCACATCGACGGCACTACGCTTACCAGCGGTAATAATGAAATTACGGCGCTCACGAGCAGTGACGTTTCGCGGCCCGGTACACCCCAGTTCGGTTTTAACCTGCGTGCAAATAGCACTCCAGCCAGCGGTGTTGACCCTTCTGGGCCAGGCACTGGCACACCGCTCGGCATCTATGGCCAGCCGAATAGTTACCGCTTTGTGCCGGGCGACACCATCATCACTCACGCCGCACCTGATAATCTCCGTAAATTCACCGCCAGTTACATTGCTAATGTGCCCAGAACCCAGGCCCCGGGCATATACGTCAGCACGTTGACCTATATCTGTCTGGCAACCTTTTAGTAGTACGTAGCATGTAGGATGCGATTTCCTACGTACTGCTTACTACGTACTACCAAACCTGTTGCCCCTCGGCAACAGGTTTGGTACTATAAACATCAAGGAAGGAAAAACATAAGAGGGATGTCGCGATACGTAACTTGGTTACGGATGGGCTGCCTACTGGCAGTGCTTGCGTTTGTAGTGGCTTCAGCCCATACCGCCAGCGCGGCCAGCACTGGTGGCAATGGCCTGCGTATCTCGCCGGTGCGTACCGATGTGACTATAAAACCTGGCGAGTCCCAGACGGTAAATATCAATGTCACCAATGTTACCTCCGCTACGGCGAACCTGCAGACGGTTGTCAACGACTTTACCGGTAACCCTGACGAGAGCGGTAACCCGGCTATTATCTTGAATCCCAACGAATACGCTTCGAGCCATAGTCTGAAGCGCTTTATCACCCCCCCGAGTAACTTTACGCTGGCCCCAGGACAGGCCCGGACTGTGCCGATTGTTATCAACGTGCCGGCCAATGTCGCGGGTGGCGGTTACTTTGGCGCTGTCCGCTTCGCCCCGGCGAGCAATACCAATGGGCCCAACCAGACAGTCAGCCTGGCAGGCAGTGTCGGCTCTTTGATACTTGCCAAAGTGCCCGGTAACGTCAAGGAACAGCTCACCATTGCCAGCTTTGATACCCGCGTTAAGGACCGGGCGAGTAGTTTCTTTACCTCTAAAAAAGGTATTACAGCCACGCTTCGGTTGCAAAACCAGGGTAACCTGCAGGAAGCACCATTTGGTAAAATCCTACTCAAAAACCGCAGTGGCAAAGTCCTGGGCACATACGAACTAAACAAGACTAACCCGCCGGGCAACGTCCTTCCCGATAGCATCCGTAAATTTCCGGTTGAGCTTGGTAACAAGGTCGGTGGTTTTGGCCAATACAAGCTGGAGGGCAACTTTGGTTATGGCAGCGGTGGCCAACTCTTGAGCGCCAGCACGACCTTTTACGTCATCCCAATTAGTGTCATTATAATCTTCATTATTGTTGTACTGTTGCTGGTTTTCCTGATCTTCGGCCTGCCGCGGCTAGTGCGGGCTTACAACCGGCGCGTTCTGAGCCGGGCCGGCCGGGCAATGGGCAAATCCCGCCGCTAGTAACTCCCGTCATCCCAAACCCACACCCTCTCGTCATCCTGAATTTACTTCAGGACCCCGCATATACCCCAGCAAAGACTCCCTCCCCCACGTCATCCCGACCCCCAATCACGCTCCCTGAAACAAGTTCAGGGGCTGTTGAGGGTAAACTCCAGCCGGGACCCAGTCAATACCAGTGCGCAGCACTCCTCTCGTCATCCTGAACTAGTTTCAGGACCCCGTTCACAAATCAGCAAGAGTCTTACCTCATTCGCTAGAGACATCACCCTCTCTTCATCCCCAGACCAAACCTCTCTTTCTCCTCATTCTTTTTTGAATGGCAAAAAAGAACCAAAAAAGCCACCGCATGGACGGAAAAGCTTACTAAAAAACAGGCTATGGCTATCCGGTT
>JBBPZG010000041.1:0-3702 GCA_038199095.1 Saccharimonadales bacterium (SeqCode) | reverse complement strand
CTTGCAGGCCTACACTGCCCAGGGTATCAATGCTTCAAAACTCAGCCGTTCCTTAATCACACCAATCTGGCGTATTAAAACTACTTCATCGGATAGTCTAGCCCACATTAATACAGACAATAACACCTTAGCTAAGCCCGCATTGGATAGTAATACGTTTAACATTGCCGGCAGAACAATAAAGGTTTCTTATTAATAAATGAACCTAGAGGCTGATCCCCCGCGGCAAAGGAACTTTGGCGTGGGGTAAAGCGAGGCTCAATATGTAAGCTGTAGTAAAGAAGCTTTTGCTTCTTTAGGGAAGCTGGAGCTATTGAACGAGCTGTTGCAGCACGATGACTAAAGTTATAACAATATTACGTAGCCCTCAAGTCGTTGACAATTTTAGTAAGCATAGCTTCTAAACCAGATAAATCCATATCCTCCGCAGCCTGTCGAGAGGCTTCATCACTCTCATTGCCGACAATAAGGCTCCAATCTATCTCGTAGCCTGCATCTTGAGCTATTCTACTCCAAAACACTCGCTGAGCTCGGCCATTACCCTCGCGAAAGGGGTGAATATAATTTAGTTGGTCATAATAATAGGTCAACCGCTTAATAAATATGTCCCTGGTTAGGTTCCTCAGGTGTTGTTCGTTAGCTAGTTCATTGAAGACGAAGTTTGTAGCGTCGGTAATCTTGGAAACGATTAAAAAGTATTCTGCGCCCTCAGCATTTTTCTTGATATCAACCGTTCTGATTTTGCCTGCCCAATCGTAGACACCTTTAAATAATTGCTTGTGGATGAGTAGTAATTCCGTAAGGTCGTTTGTGCGTGGAATAGCTGATGACGTGAGCTCTAGCTCGTTGGCAAATACTATCTGCGGCTCTAGTCTTTTGAGTTCCTCGGACGACTTGGCGCCAAGCAAGTTCCTAAGATCATTTATATTTTCATCATAGTAGGGATCAACAAAATCCACTACAGGTTTCCGTAGCGCGCTCGAATCTTAGCAGCCACAGCTTTTGCCGAGGCTTTGCCAGTAATGTAATTATCGGCAATCTTTTTTGTTTCGCGAGATACTTTTAAGCCTTCAAGCTTTTCATTAGCAACAGCTTGGTTGACGATTCTTCTTCGCTTTTTAATAGTTTTCTCCATACTTATATTATATACTGATTAACAGCCGTAATACATCACTCTTTTTCCAGCTCTTGACGTATTGCATCGATATTTTTGAGCCAATCTTCCTTTTCGAGTTCCGGAAAGTGCTTTAGAGCAAACTCTTTGTATTGAGCGTACTCTTCACCCCACTTTTCTATAGCCTCATTACCGTTATCATGAAATGCCGAAACATAAGCCATCAGTTGGCTCTCTACATCACACTGCAACTGCTCCAGTTGTCTACCGGGGAGTAGCTGCAACAATTTTTTAAAACTAACTTCTTCTATGCTATTTGGTGGCGACTGAATGCGTGGGTCGAAAGGAGTAAAGTCTACATCGCTATCCCAGGTCGCTTTTGACCAGATAAACGGCGAGCGATTTTTTGTTTCCATAAAGCTTTTCGTTTCATCACATATCGGCCTTGGAATCATGTAGGGCGGAAAATACATATCTACACCATTTACATGCTCCATGAAATAAACATTGCCGTCCTCTAGTCCGCGTCCGTAACTTACGCCCCATTCTTCGTAAAAGTCACGCTCGGGATTAAAGTCTAAGGGCTGACTTTCTACAATCCAT
This sequence comes from Saccharimonadales bacterium (SeqCode), assembly GCA_038199095.1. Taxonomy (GTDB): domain Bacteria; phylum Patescibacteriota; class Saccharimonadia; order Saccharimonadales; family UBA4665; genus JBBPZG01. Next base: position 1,985 of record JBBPZG010000041.1, on the reverse strand, counting down.
TTTTTAAATGCTTCTCGTAAATCTGGGTTCATTGCTTGCAAACGACTTGCCATGAGGGTTTTGTCTTCTTCTTTGTCAACTTGATGACTTGTTTGAAATAAATCGATTAATTGTACGGCATCGTTATTATCAGCTACTCTTGTGGTGTCTGAAAAATGGACTACGCCGTTAGATTCCGTTAGGTAGATTTGCTCAGAATTTACTTCACCTTCAATAGCAGTAGTTAGGATTAGTTCTCTCAATTCAATATAGCCTGGTCTGTCGTAATCAAATTTGAGTAATGTAATATCATGGCTATGCACTTCACCCGAAGTGGATTGATTGAGGTGAATGATATGTGCAACTACGCTGTTACCATGTCCTCCCCAAGTATAGTGGTCAGGATACTGTATTCTAGCCCATACAGCATCACCAGTAACAGTAATAGCCATTTCGTCTGTATTGTTTAAGCTTTCGATTTGATTATGCAGTTCAGCCCAGATATCTAAATCCACTCCTGCTTCAGGGTCTGGACAAAGTTGACTGAAATGAACGAGGTTTTGAGAATCAGGGTCCTCGGGATCAATCATAGCAACGTATTCGCTTACTAGAGAATCGTCAGGAAAGTACTCACGCATGAACATATAATAACATATTTAAGCGTATCTGTAAATTATCTTGAAAGTTTATAACCGTGCTTTCAATCAATAAAACAGCTCATTTTACTCAAATCTTGCAACAATGCCCCTTATTAAACCGGAGCAGGTTATAACCGACACGCCAAACAATAAACAAAAAGCTTCCGATCAAGAGAGCAATCTCTAGTGTCACAATGGTGCAGCGTTCTATATAAGGTTCGGACTATTTTGCTTCTTGGAACGCCTCAGTCAAAAGTGCACTAAAACACTGTGGCTTTTAATAGAGTAAAATATTACCCCACCCCTTGTTCCTATATAGTTTCAGCGCTGGGATGTCGATCTAGGATTCATAGGGGGGTTCTCAGCCGATGAGTTTATTATTTGCTTAAGCTTCGCCATACGCAATAGTCGAGAGCAAGGCGTTTTCTGATTGACGAGAATCTAAGCGCGTATGCTGGACCACTATCGGTATATCCGACTTGATCAAGCTAGAATATTCGGTCGCTCTAGGAATTGGCTCTGGGTCGGTGAGGTCATTGAATCTTACGTGTTTACTGCGGCGTGGCGCCACAGCAATTTTGTATGGCCCGACCGGATCACGATCTATGTAGTAAATGGTTAGTGTGATGGTAGCCACCATACCCGAAGTATTTAGTATGCTAATACTTTCATGGCTAGTTAGCCCCGGCTTTGACCCGTTACTGCTCTGAGGGATGTAGCCCTCAGGCACTATCCAAACCTTTTTCCCATAGGCTTTCATTCTCTTTAAGCTCCTTGACCGGAGTTCTGCATAAGGCCGCCGTCCATTGTAACGGTTGATCCGGTCATATAGTCAGACTCGTCCGATGCCAAAAACAATGCCACTTGGGCGATTTCTTCGGGCTGGGCGGCTCTTTTCCAAGGAATAGTTTGTTCCGCTTCCTTCAGAACTTTTGGGTCATCGATAGCCTCTTGGTTAAAGGGCGTTAAGACCATTCCGGGGGCAATACTGTTGACGTTTATCTTATCTTTAGCCAGCTCTAGTGCGAGCGTGGTTGTCAGGTTGCGCTCAGCACCTTTACTGCAATCATAATCTGAAGCTCCGGCCCGCGGCTGTTCGGCATGTACCGAAGTAGTTTGAATGATCTTGCCACCGCCGCCGGCTTTTTTCCGAATGTTGATAAATCGCCGGCAACAGAAAAAATAGCCGTAAAGATTCGTCCTAATGGCATTGTCCCAGGTCTTTGTGTCTAGCTCTGCAACATTAATGCCAGAAGCGTCAACGCCAGCATTATTCATCAGAATATCTATAGTGCCAAAAGCTTCAACAGCCCGGCTAAATAGTACTTCCACACTTTTTTCGTCACGCAGATCGACTTGCACTATGAG
>JBBPZG010000040.1:0-3146 GCA_038199095.1 Saccharimonadales bacterium (SeqCode) | reverse complement strand
TGATCTTTTTTGTATGCCAATCACCTTAGACCCAGGCAGCCACTGGCCCAACCCCCAAGCAACCGAGACGGTACTCGGGTCGGGGTTGTGGCTGCCCCCGTATACAACCGTCGGGTCAAAGCCTGACTCAATCTCCAGGTTGCCCATAATACCTGCGACTGCGATATTGCCGAGGCCCTTACCTATAAAGAAGTTCCAAACCTTTTCAGCGTTATCTCTACCTGACAGTGTCGTCGAGCTAGAGCCACTCGTCGGGCAGCAGCTCAGATTGTTAGAAACCGCTGCGCTAGATGATGGAGCTCCGAGTGCGCTTACTAGCCATTCAGATCGCTTTATGTAACCGGCCGGACTAGTATGTATGCCCAGCGAGTCAGAGGGTAGGTTATACTTCCCAGGGTTGTCCCTGGCTTCTTTGGCCCAATCTAATAGCTTATCTATTTTACCCGAGCTTTGAAAGTTACCTAGTAGGTTATTGAAGTCAGAGTAATCATGCTTAATAGAGTAGGCATTTATCCAGTCAATCTGCGCGTCTGGGCTTTTGTCTTTAATGGCGCTGATCATGCTTTGTACCGAGCTTTTTGAGGCTGGCGAGCCGTCGCCGCCGTTTGTTCCGAGCCCGACGATCACCGTGCCGGCTTTGCTAACGGCTTTGCCCTGGTCCGCTTTAATCTTCGGTATCGAGGCATCTATGCCTATTCCAACCGTAGCCTCAATGTCAGTAACGCTATAGCCAGCGTTGGTAAGTTTGGCCTTAAGATTTCCTGAGTCGCGCATGCCGACTGTGAGCGAGTCGCCTATTACGTAGACATTTTTATTAACTGCGGCACTGGGAGTGCTGCCACTACCCGAAGCCGTGCTTCCTGTCGAGCAAACATCAATATTAAAATAGTGGATGTTTTTTTGGAATACAGCTTTTTGTTCAGCCGTTAAAGCGTAAACTGATGTAGCTTGTGATAATAAGTAGACAGTAAGAACTAGTCCAACGCTAAGCTTCTTCCCGGCGCGGTGAAAGTTAACCTTTGTCCATAAGTCGGCAACCATATTTAAAAGATTTATCGCGTTTCGCCTACAAAAACCTTTCACCTTACCCATGATTAGGTACCCGCTGTAATGTGTTGGTGGTGGCAGGGGTCGCTGAGGATGCTTGCACCCTGAAAACCGTTTAAAAAGTCAAACTTGGCATGGCATTGTTGCTGCAGAAATTCCGTCGATTTAGGCATGAATGAAGCAATGTCTTCATCAAGTTTCTTCGTCTTTTCAAGTTTTGGTCCACTCCAGCTACCGGTTCCGCTCAAAGAGACGCCGTCTATAATCCCAAAGTCGGCGGCCAAACCGGCAGAATGCCTGCCTACTTCTTGATGATGGTCACTGCAAACCGCGGTTAGGCTAAAGCTATGACCCATCTGCAGCAACTTTAAGAGCATACCCAGGAGCGCGGGCTGTAAATGATCAACCGTGCAGCCACCAGTGCCATTGATGCTTTTACCGGCGGCAGTACTGGTAATATCAGAGCAACCTGCGTTTCCGCCACCTAGTATTCCGCACTGGATCTTCCCGCTCTTAATGTACGGTTCAAGCTGTTTGGCCAGTTCTGGGGCGCTGCCTGTGGGCGGCGAACCGTTATCGGTTGGGGTGCTTGAGGATGAGCTAGAAGTGCTTGAATCGCCAAAACCAACATCACTACATGACTGATCTGAGGTAGTAGTGTCACTCTGGTAGCAGTCGTAACTTTTAACGGTTTCGGTATCTAGAATGAAGAAACGTATGCGCATCCAGGCTTCACTAGAGTCTTTACATTCACCCTCTGGGTATTTCCCATCATATAGATCTGTTGAGCTATCACCGCCGCCTACATCCCATGCGCCGTTATCCGGCGAAAGTGTGACACCAAAGCATTTTTGGGCCCTTGTTATGAGGGGTTTGTCTATAGTGGCATAATCTGCATCCAATATAGGGACAACCTTCCGGGCGTTTTCGAAAGGATTTTTTACTATGGAGTTTTCCTGGTCGGCGACGCTAAAACCGTACTTTGGGAAGCCGTAGTCGTAGGGCTTGCTGGCGGCGTGTACCGTGCTGGAAAACAGCGCAGAAGGTATTTTGAGCGCGGCACTAAATATTCCTGTAAACCCGGTTGCCATCCTGGCAAAGTTTTGACCCACGTTACCGCCCTGCTGATCAATGATGCGGGAAGCCAGGGTACGACTATCGTCAGGATTAAAGAGGCGGTAAGCTACGTTATGCGACTTAAAGCCGGCCTGGTCAACAGAGGCGTCAGCAATTTTAACTTGAGACTCTTCCGAGCCTGTCAGTGCCCCGCCGCCAGCCGCGACTGCCTGGTCATTCGCTGCCAACCGAGCACCGTAATTCATATAATTACCCCGGTCAGCTCCCGACGCAAAGGGGTTAACTGGCGTGCCCGCTAGCCATTGGGCTACGTCCCCTAATACAGGCTTTAAGGCTTCGCCGGCCACTAAGCCGACTGCCGCGTTTATCGGACCGCCTAGCAGGCCCACAACAATGGAACCTACAGTACTGCCAGCAGCATCGCATACCGGGCCTAGCCCAGGGACGCCATCTATAAAGCTAAAAGGACTACTCTGGTTAAACACCCGCCCTGCTTTAGGTAGATCAGGGCCATTCTGTGTCTCGCCTAACTCAGCTTGGACGCTTCTGGCTTGGTTCCAGGTAGACGTGACATGACCGTTTTTGTCTTTGGCATCAAGCTGGTCTTTAAAGTATCCTAGCTGCTCGGCACTTATATCCGTGTTGCTTTGCACTTGGCTACCTATGCTCAGCGCCTGTCCGCCCATACGCATCATCGGCAGGATTGCCCCGGTGAAACGTAGACCACCGATCTGTTCGTTAAGCCCTTTTACGATACAAGCTAGACCAATCGCTCCTGCAGCGGTACCGACTTTCCCGGTCAGTTTATCTTTGAGCCCATTTGTGCCGTTTGGATCGCCATTGGCAGTAGCTTGGGAAGCTTGGCCTGCCGCTGTACTTGTGTCGGTGGTATCAGCGCCAATTTGATTGGCGGCACTAGACCCGTTAGGGTCTGTCGGGTTGCCGTTTTTGTCCTTTGGCGTTTTGTCCTGAGATGATATGGTCGTGGCTTTGACGCCCTTCTCGGTATAGTCCACTTGATC
>JBBPZG010000039.1:0-2070 GCA_038199095.1 Saccharimonadales bacterium (SeqCode) | reverse complement strand
CTAGAACCATTAACAGAGGTAGCATATAATGAGACACGAAGTGCTAGCTTTGTCTCATTTAATGTAGCCTAACACCTTAAAATGAGACAAATGAGACGTCAGAGCTTTAAACCGAGCTTTCGGGCTCGGTTTTCGCATTTAGGACTGGACTTCCTAAACCGTCGCGGTTCCTGGTGGTTAGTCTTAACTGTATACTATCAAGCATGGCCGATAGTTCCCAAATAGAATCAGAAATAAAATCACTTGGAGACACTGGCTTAAGGGGCGGGTCTTCTGGGCCATCTACCAATAAAGATAAACATGAAGTTAATGAGGCGTCAAATAATCTACAGTTGCTCGTCGGCCAATCTGAAGATGTGATATTTTGTGCCACTACTGTATTTCACTTCAGCCTTGATCGTTATGAGTTGATTATAGATAGGGCTAAAATAACGGTAATAAAGAGGCTTTTTCTTTTGGCTGACAATATTACGAGTATTGGGCTGAGCGACGTGCTCAGTGTGAGGCTAAATGCCGGGCAGGTTTTGGCTCACTGATATTAAAAGCTCGTTACGCCGATCAGCCTATTGTCATTAACTACCTTTCACTCAAGAAGGCATTTAGGGCTAAACAAATCATCGAAGGACTTATAGTCGCCACTAATAAAGGCATTGGTCTAGATAAAATTCCAATGGACGAGCTGACTGCAGAAATTATTAGAATAGGTACTGGAATACGTTAAGCGTGAAGGTATGCCTTACGATTCAGCTACCCAGCGACTTATTATTAAAAATTAGCCCACTCATTATTGGTGTGTTTTCTGTAAAGTGTAGCGCTGGCGTCCGAACCTGTCGAAAAAATCGCTCCACGGGTTATCTTTCCCCGTGATACGGTCACTAAGTATCATCCCCGCCAGAACGCCGTTTGTCATACCCCAACCATTAAAGCCAGTCGCCACCCAGACATGTTTTTGGTCACGCGATAACTGACCGATATACGAAGCTCCGTCGCTGGTTGCTAAATCGTGCGTATTCCATTTATAGACGACTCGTTTGATATCGAATTTGCCGGCGTAATCTTTTTCGACCAATTCATACGCTTGTTCAATAGAATCGGCTTCCATTTCAGCGGCACTTTTACCGCCAATAATAACAATGTCGCCGTCTTTGGTGGGCTGTGTCCGGATTGAATGCGGCTCATCGCCAGTACTAAAGAACTCACCGTTAGGCGCTGGATCATTGAGCAGTACACCTAGCGCATAATCGCGGAACGTTGACATATCGGTGTAGTCGCCGTTGGGATCGTAAAATGGTTCGTGAGTAGCAACTACTATATCGTTTGCAGTAATTATACCCCTATCTGTTACTAGCTGGCGTTTGCCACCGTCGGCTTTGATATCAAGCGCTTTGGTGTTTTCCAGGATACAGCTCCCATCACCGTCGATTATTGCGGCAAGTGCAAGCAGATACTTACGGACATGAAACTGAGCCTGATTATTAAACATAACTGCGCCAAAAGTTGGGTACGACAACGGTACGTCGTTAGTATATGCGGCCGGAAGTCCTAGTTTTTTTGTGATTTCGGCCTCAAATTTCACCTTTTCGGTGTCACTTGGTTCTTGGGCGTAAGTATACGCTGATAGCCTGGTAAAATCACAATCGATGACGTGTTTCTTTACCAGATCTTCGATTCTAGTGATGGCGGCTTCGTTGGCTAGTCCGTAGATACTGGCACCTTCTTCGGTGAAATTTTTTATGAGCGTACTGTAAATCAAACCATGCAAAGACGTTACCTTTGCTGTGGTGTTGCCAGTAGTCGCCTCGACAATTCGACCAGACTCTACTAAAGCTACTCGTTGTCCTAATTCTTTTAAGCACTGCGCCACCGAGATGCCCGCAATGCCTCCGCCCACAATCACCGTATCAACAGTTATATCTTGCGTAAGTGGTGCGTAGTTAGTCCTTGGCGTTGTCGCCATCCAGACCGACGCTGCTTGAGTCATTGTATCCATAAAATTACCTCCCTTTCCTACTTTTTATTATAACCTGTAATCTTATGGAGGTTGCAGAAAAGAGTATAATAAGAGGTAGT
>JBBPZG010000038.1:0-4057 GCA_038199095.1 Saccharimonadales bacterium (SeqCode) | reverse complement strand
TAGCTGGCGTACAGGGCATATTTGTGGCCTAAAAGCAGCAGCACAACCAGGTGCGGCGCAATCAAAAATACCATTAGTACTGCCCCACCAACTCCAGCGGTTATTGTCATTGAACGGCGCAAGGTACGGTAGTTGCCGGCGGCCGTTTGCGATGGTTTGATGGACGGTATCATCACGGCGGCGAATGGCCCGGTAATATAGAAGATAATATTTGAAATAATAGATATACCCGTATAGAGACCGGCCTGAGCTGGCGAAAAGTAGTGTTTGACGACCAGGATATCGAAGCTCAGGAGCAAGTTGGTTGTCAGAGAAGTCGCCAGCACCATAAGGGCGTAGGGTAGCTCAGGTCTTAATAGAGACACCTGCAGCTTTCGCAGGTGCAGATGGGCGGCCACAAAATGCCGCAGCCCCTTCCCCAGTCTGAGAGAATAGATGAGCCCTACTACCTGGGCGCTGATAAGACCGCCGATAGCACCCATAGTCTTCAAGCCGGCCAGCACCAAGGCAACGGACAGCACTAATTTGCTAATGGCTGCCAGAATGTTCACGGTCGACAAGGCCTTAAAACGCTTATTGCCCTGCAAGTAGGCATTGGCAAAGGCCAGCGGTACGTTTATCAGCAGCGAAATACCGAGTAGGATAAACGGCCCGATGGAACCAAAGTGGAAGAAGTGCTTCAGCAGCGGCGAAAAAATGATGCTGAGGGCAAAAAAGACGAGCGATAACGTCAGCGCCAGACGCGAAATCTCGTTAGTTAGTTTGTCCCGGGTTTTCTCGTCTGAGTATTTAGTGATAATACCGACGCTGACTAATCCGAGCACCTGGAAAAAGGCGCCTGCTTGGGTAAACACGGAAATAATTGTTTGAGTTTCGCCAAAAGATACCGGGTCGAGTAGCCGGCCAAGCAGCGGGTAATACAGATAATTTAAAAACGAAACAAATAACGATGCCGACCAAAAAATGGCATTATGGCGCATAAATACCCGCTCCGGCGTCCCCGCCATTGGCTGTTCCAAACTTTCCATCGCCCCATTGTCCCATCTTAGGAGGCCTGACGCCAGGGGTGGACTAAGAAACTATGGCCGGCCATCTGAATCAGGCAACCCTAACTCTTTACATCCTCATCCCGGACGTTAGCCAGAGATCTCGTTACCATGATTGCCTGTCTGCCAGCAGGCAGTTTTACTAGCATGCTCCTGATCCTTTCTACCAGAACTCATCTCAATATAACTTTCTGGTCATAAACCGGCCCTTTCCGGCCACAAAAGATGAGCTGCTCGTCAGCGTAACACCATGTGGAGTTTACCCCGGGCTTGTTCCGGGGCTTCCTCCCATCTCAACTTTTCTGACTCGAAAATCATCCAGTTTCTGCCTCAGAAGTGATTTGAGATGAGTTCTAACCACTTCGCCCGAGTCTACAAAACGTCTTGCTAGGACATTTTGGGAACGACAAAAGTAGGGGTGATTCAACAAAGGAGTGGCAGCCTGAAATGGATTCTGTGATATAGTAAATGAGTTCTCACAAAAACAAAAAAATGGTTAAAAAACTTTTAATACTGGCAGTACTATGTATTGCCGGCGGCTTAACGGCCGTAACGGCATTTTATTATCAGCAGGCAGGCATTTCTCGTGTAGCGGTAACAAAGCCGGCGGCGAAGAATAAGTCTGTTGCTGCTAACATTTCACAATCTACCTCTAGGGGCGCTCTATCTGGTTCCGCAATTTCTGGTTCTACAAGTAGCAAGCAAAATAATAGCCCGGCATTTTCTAGGCCCGCTTCAACTACGCCGGTCAGCGAATATAAGTACCCGGAAAAATTAATTTCCAAAACGGAGTTTTCGGTTGGAAACAATCTTTACCCAATCCGTCAGTACAAGGCGCTACTGACCGCTAGCGATCCGGCGGCTACACAGTGGTGGACTACCCAGACCGGCCTGCCTAAAGCCTGGGACTATGGGACGGGCGTAAATACGAAGATCGCAGTTATCGACACCGGCTTTGCGCTCAGCCACGAAGAGTTTACCGGCCGGTGGCTCGACAACCCAGGCGAAGCGGGACCGACCAACAAAGAAGCCCCCAGCCGCCTGAACTGCAGCGACCAACACATTCCTCTCGATAAGGCGTGCAATAACATCGATAATGACCATGACGGTATTATAAGTAATGAAACGGGCCCGGCGACCGTCGAAAATCCGTCTTGGTTTAACTGCACCGACCGCCATATTCCTATAGATAAGTCGTGCAACGGCCTCGACAACGACGGGAACGGATTTATCAGCGACTTTCGCGGCTGGGACTTCAATTCGGGAGACTGGAGCGTGCAAGCGGGTGAAACTAATCCAGATGGTACGGCGGTATCGCACGGCTCGGCGGTGGCGGGAACCGCTGCTGCTAATGGTAACAATAGTCGTGGAATTGCCGGGGTAAGTTGGGGCGCAAAAATATTACCTTTGCAGGCGCTAGGAGATAATGGCGTTGGCGATACGTTAACTATTGCACGGGCTATACGGTACGCCGCTGACCGTGGCGTGGATGTGATCAATCTAAGCTTAGGCAGCAGCCAAGAAGACACCTATTTGCGGCAAGCCATTGACTACGCGCTATCTAAAGGCGCAATCGTGGTAGCGGCAGCCGGTAACGACGGTTGCGATTGTGTTGCCTACCCCGGCAATTATCCAGAAGTTATTGCTGTCGGCGCTTCGAGTTCGGATGGGACCGTTGCCAAGTTTAGTAGTTACGGAGATAATCTGAGTATTGTGGCTCCGGGTAGCGATATGCAATTACCGGGCTGGACAAAGCTTGCGCCTACTAACAGCTATGTCCCACACTATTCGGGTACGTCATTTGCGGCGCCATACATTAGTGGGTTGCTGGCTAATGCCCGGGCCAACCAACCAACCGCCTCGTGGGGCCAACTGGTCAGCATACTGCTGCAAACCGCCGACCATAAAACCTTAACGCAAGCTTCACCACACTCCAATGCCCTGGGGTTTGGCTTTGTCAGAGCCGATGACTACATGGCCCGAGTCAGTACTCCTTATAGTCAAGCAACGCGCTATAGCTTTCAGACAGAGACGTCCAATACTCTAGGCGCCCCCACGGGCTATGGCTGTGACACTAACCAGTTTCCTACCGCACCATTCTATGAAGTTAAGCGTGATACCGCTACGTTTTATTCCGTCAGTAATCTAACAGCTTTTAATGAAGCCGGTAAAGGTTCGATAGTTACCAAAAAAGGGTATGTCTGCGTAGGCTTGCCCACGGATCAGGTAACCTTCCCCCGTCTAATAAATCCGTCCCTGGAATTTTCCAATGCCAACATCAAGTAACGCTTACATATTGGCAAATCTGGCTCCCCCACGTGAACGTGCTTGGCAACTCTTCATTTGCAGAAGACTACCAACAAAACTTACTAGATACTCAGCTCAACTTTTGTGGCCGGAAAGGGCCGGTTTATGACCAGAACGTTATTTTGAGATGAGTTTTAGCATGCTTAGCTTAATTATTAATTGATGTCTTTTTTAGCTCATCGTCCGGTTCGGGGGTGGAATTGTTTTTCTTGACGACGCTGTAATTTGGTTCGCTATAAAGTAATTTCTCAATTGTGTCTACTTGGTGGTTGTGCTTAACAATAAAGGTATCTCTATTTTGATGTACTTTTTGGTAAACATTTAATTCAAGCGGGATTCGGGCTTCACAGTTTTCGTCAGAGCATTCACATTTAAATCTCAGAAGAATATCATCATTCCTGACTAGTCCTGGATTACCGTCTTTCCTGTGATGCGCATCGATTTCATCAAGGTCAGTGCCCACCACCTCATTGGCTCGCCTGAATATCATTTCATTTTCAATTTGCCGCCGCTCGTTAATTGGCATATCCATAACTTAACTATATCAAATATACGAAAAGTTGCTAATCACCATGAAAAATAGACACGCATTGCCATCAATTTTAGAACTATATATATATATATCGCTTATGCTCGGCTACGGGGCTGGATAGCGGGCTTCGCCCTTCTCTATTCCGGCGCGCTCGGAGCAAGCTCCTTTGAGT
>JBBPZG010000037.1:0-2712 GCA_038199095.1 Saccharimonadales bacterium (SeqCode) | reverse complement strand
CGGCGGGTAGTTCGGGCTGCCGTCAGGTGCTGTCGGTTTAGATCCGCGTAGGATATCAGCCTGGAAGTAGCAGGGAGGTAATGGTGCTGTTAGAGCGTATGTGCCGATACCAAAAGTTTCGGTGACGTGGGCGAAGACAGTCTGTGCGCTGAGCGGCCGACCGTCGTAGTTGTTAGGGGACTTCCACGTTGTCAAGGTCACGTTAGCCGTACATCCGCTATCACCAGTTATCACGACTCGGGAGGTAACAGTGCCGTTATTATTGACGATGAATCGGCTGGTAGATTTGCCGGAGTCGTTTGTGGTGCCAATTACGGCTGTAGTTGTCAAGCTACAGGCTACAGGTACGGGTGCTGGAGCTGGAGATGGAGCGGGTGTTGGTGATGGGGTTGGTGATGGGGTTGGTACACCGCCAGTACAGACAATGACGTGGCTAATGCCATATGGCTGTCCATTGTTTGGATTGGTCGGTGCGGTCAGGTTGGTGAACGGAGGCTGGGAGTATACCTGGTAAGCGGTACCGCCTTTAACGATAACCTTGACGGCATTTGGCGCCGCCGTGAAGTAAATGACATTGCCGCCCATTTCCGTCTTAGTACAATTGGAACCCCAGTATGCTGGATCGTTACTCTGGGGAGTAAATGGAGTTCCATAGTTAGCAATCGCTGCAGCATTTACTTTAACGTCAGCGATATCACAGCCGCTTTGCGGGTTGTCATTGGCAACACTGTTGCCAGTAAAACAAGCTTTGTTTTCAAGAATAGTTACATTAGACGTGGGAAGTACTTTTACCTGGTAAACTTTTACTACTTTATTGCCTGGTAAGATAGTTCCAATATTCTCGGTAATACTACGGATGCCTGGGTGACCAATTAATTCCACGCCATCCGGAAGATTATCTTTCATTTCTACGAAGGCCAGGTCGTTATCATTGTTGGCAGCAGGTGCTGCATTATTGCTGACTGTTACCGTGTAATTTAATATATCGCCTGGTTTTGCAGCGACCGCTTCGGAGGCACTGTTGGCGTCGACAATTGCTCCTCCAGCCGTAACATTTTGGACGGTCTTACTGATTGTCCCTTGTGGATGCCAGGCATAACTTGAAGTAAGAAAATATCCGCCGGCAATGGCTACGCCGGCAATGACCAGTAACCCAACAAGGGGTTGGGCATGCCTGTTTTTTAAATATTTCTTATTGAGGCTCTTATTTGTAAGCATATATGTATACACTGCTATAACAGCTAAAGCAATCAGTACTAAGAAGATTCCGCGATCGAGATTTGCCAGTAAGGCAACGCCGATCGCAGCACCGATGACAGAACCATATACGAATTTTGAAATTCTATTCCAGCTTGTGTGTGACTGTTTTTTTGCTTTTTGCATGTATGCTCCGGGATTTATTATTATCGCTTAAGCTTAACCTATCATCTGGAACTTATAATGTCAATCAAATCCCCTCGATAAATCATAGGGGATTGCCCTGACAATCAGATGTAACGTAGACCTAGGCCTTGTACTGGACTATACTCATGGAGCGGCCGTATCTAAATCAAAATTATGAAAAATACAATATATCCCGGCGTCGATGGTAGTGTCCGGCCTCCACTCAACGAGGCTTCAGCCTCTCTGGCTTCGGTAACTTCTATTCCTGCTGGAATATATTCGCAACAGTCTGAAAGCTATCAGGCTGCGCATTTGGTACGTCAGCAAATTGCCTTCAGAACATTACTGGGCCGCAGTACTGTAGATACCCGGGCAGCAGAAACAGTATCAGAACATGAAGCTTTCATGCAACGGTTGCTTGATTCCGGGGTCAGCCTGGCAGAGGTGCTGAAAGCATGGCATGATTACTATGCTGCCCTACCGACTGCTGATCGAATAAAGGTTTGGCAGGATTTTCGCAGTATTAACATTGCGGCCCGGTCAATTCGATCTACCAGATATCCTTGGGGACGGGCTGCCGCTTACCAGACATTGGAAGAAAGCAATCCGTCTGTGCTTGGATCACATCGCCTACGCTCACTTCGTTTCGGCATAGTATGTTCTATCGTTGCTGTCTTTATATTTATGTTTAGCTTTTTCAACGAAGTCATCATAGCTCCATTCATCCAGCCTAGCCGTGGTGTAACAAATACACCAGTATTAGCAGCTTCGTCAGGTGTGGCCGTTAGCAGTGACCCACAAATACTGATACCGAAAATAAACATCGAAATACCGGTTGATTACAGTCTCCAGACAACAGAGGAGCAAAAGGTTGAAACAGCACTAGAGGGTGGCATCGTGCATTATCCGACAACAGCCCTACCGGGGCAGATCGGCAATGCCGCGTTTTTCGGCCATTCCAGTAATAATATCCTCAACCCCGGAAAGTACAAATTCGCCTTTGTGCTCTTGAAGAAGTTGGTTGTCCATGATGTTTTCTATCTCGCGTATAATGGGCATTCATACGGCTATGAAGTAATCAGCAGCCAAGTTGTTAAACCTTCGGAGGTTGGTGTATTAGGCCCAGTTCCAGGCCAAACCGCCACCGCTACGCTTATCACTTGTGACCCACCCGGTACAAGCATTAACCGCCTGGTTGTCGTCGGCAAGCAGATCAATCCTTCCGCCGATACTAATACCAATGTACCCGTCCCGGCCGCCAGCCAGGTTAGTACCACAGCAAATACGGAATTACCCAGCGATGGCCCAACGTTATGGCAACGTATATGG
>JBBPZG010000036.1:0-14906 GCA_038199095.1 Saccharimonadales bacterium (SeqCode) | reverse complement strand
CGCTTACTACACCCGAAGAATTACAAAAGCTAGTATGCCAAGCTCAGACAAGTCTCGCTGCACTTATTACGGACCCAATGTAAATTAGCACTCGGGCTTGACGAGTGCTAATTGGCGATTTATACTAGATTACATGAGTGTATTAGTCCCAACCGTTATTGAAAGTGAAGGCCGCTATGAGCGGGCCTATGATATTTATAGCCGCTTACTCAAAGACCGGATTATCTTCTTAGGCAGTGATGTAAACGAAGCTAGTGCCAATATAATTGTGGCCCAGCTGTTATTCCTGCAGGCCGAAAATGCTAACAAGGATATCTTCTTCTATATAAATAGCCCGGGTGGCAGTGTATACGACGCTTTAGCGATATACGACACGATGCAGTACGTGACTAATGACATCCAGACCGTTGGCATAGGCGTGCAGGCTTCAGCGGCAGCCTTTCTGTTAAGTAGTGGCACTAAAGGCAAGCGCTTTGCTTTACCAAATTCGACCGTTATGATCCACCAGCCGTCATCCGGAACGCGCGGCAAGGTGACTGACCAGGAAATTGACTTGCGCGAAAGCCTGCGTATTAAAAAGCTTTTGGAAGAGATAATGGCCAAGAATACCGGGCAAAAACCATCCCAGATCCACGAAGACATGGAACGCGACAAGTGGCTCACCGCCGCCGAAGCCAAAAAATACGGCATCGTCGACGCTGTGATCACCAACCCGCCCAAAGCCTAGAGTTACATTTGTAAAAAACAAGGTATAGTTATATAGTACTTCTCATAAGCTAAGTAAGAGGACATGATGTCAGAATTCAAGGTTGAATCACTTACTTTTTCAACACATACTCCTAGTACCTTGCAAGATAGTAACTGGGAAGATATTCAAGAATTACTAGATGAAGCATTTAGTGAAGCGTTGCCGTCGCGAACTTCAAAAGAGGTAGAAGTGTTACTGGGTTTGAATATATGGAAAACGTTCATATCAGGTCGCTTAGAACCAAACCTTATGGTCGGCAATAGATTGCGAACTAATCAAGAGTACGCAAAGCCTTTAATTGCTACGGCGTATGACAGTAAAACACTTATAGGTTACGCCTATACTGCTAGCAACGTTTCCGGAAACTGGGCGGCACGTAAAGCTAAACTAGCCGAACCAGATCAAAGTCATAATTATGTTTGGTTTAAAGAAATGGCTGTTAAACCTGATGTACAACAGAGGGGCATAGCGCGGCTTATGGGCGGCATGTTGCTACTCCGAAGAGTTGCGACTCAACCTGTCTCAGCATTTTCGTTTGAGGAATTTCCTACAATTGGGAGTACTTTAGTAAAAAATGGCTTTGAGCCGATGTCAGAAGAACCAGAACCAGTGTTCGCGTTTGGTGAGGACACTGTGCCAGCCCAGCAGAAGGGATACGTCTTTCGTACGGCGGGAAAACTATTGCAACGATTGGCAATTGCCGAACAGCGTGCTTGACCATGAACAAGCTATCCGTTTCCATTTTAGCTCCCGAAACCGAGTGACTTTTATGTAAGCGAACAACGCGCAGAAATGTTACTTTGATCACTTTTGTCTTACGTAATTATCAGGCGTACAGACAGAAAGAAAAAGCATTAGATAAGTAAAAGCATGTTTGCTTGACATATATTACGGTTTGCTTCAGACTAGTATGCAAGAAGTAGTGTAAGTTGGGGCGCTTATAATTTTTGAACGAGCCAAACACCCCCGCTTAGGATCTTCGGCCGAATCAAAACAAGACAAACACAGCGAAACATAAACTAGAAACTGACGAACAGCGTGTGTGGGCTTTTTTTGGTTGTAAATACACTAAAAGTTACTCCATTCGTCTTTTCCTAGTACTGATACTAATTGCTAAACAGGGAGGCATATGGCCAAAGCGCAGACTACTAAGCACACAGACCGGGTATATTTTACAAGCACAGACGATGCACTTGAGCTACCAAGCCTTGTAGATCATCAGAACAAATCATTTCAGTGGTTTGTCGAAGAAGGCTTAGGCGAACTGCTAGCTGAAATTAGTCCGATCGATGACTATACCGGTGGCAAATTATCACTCCGTTTTAAAGACTACCGGTTTGGGGACCCAAAATTAGCTGAAGCTGTAGCCCGCGAGAATAACGTTAGCTACGAATCGCCACTGATGGCCAATGTGGAACTGACGAATAAAGTGACCGGCGAAGTCAAAGAACAAGAAATCTATCTCGGCGATTACCCTTGGATGACCAGCCGCGGCACGTTTGTTATTAATGGTGCAGAACGCGTGGTGGTCAGCCAACTTATCCGTTCCGCCGGTGTGTTCTTTACTTCCGAGCTGCACGGCACTTCCAGCCTGTACGGTGCGAAAGTCATTCCCGGCCGCGGTGCCTGGCTGGAGTTTGAAACGGCTGCCAATGGCGCCCTGTTTGTGAAGATTGACCGCAAGCGCAAGATTGCCGTTACGACGTTGTTGCGCGCCTTAGGCGTTACCGAAAGCCGGATGCGCCATAACTTTAAGCATGTTGATAGCGGTAAGTTTAGTTACCTGGATGCCACCCTCGAAAAGGATCCTACCAAAGGACAGAATGACGCTTTGATCGAAGTCTACCGACGCTTGCGCCCAGGTGACCTGGCGACCGTCGATAATGCCAAGTCGCTGATCGAAAACATGTTCTATAACTACAAACGCTTCGACTTTAGCCGCGTAGGCCGCTACAAGATCAATAAGCGTCTTGACCTGAATGTACCGAATACCTTGGAAAACCGGGTTATGCGCCTGGAAGACATTGAAGCCATCATCGCGGAGATTATCCGCATGAACAATACCCAGGAGCCGGCTGATGACATCGACAGCCTGGCTAACCGCCGCGTTAAATTAGTTGGCGAGCTGGTGCAGCGGCAGTTCCGCATTGGCCTGCTGCGTATGGAACGCAATACCAAGGACCGGATGTCGATGAGCGAAATCGAAACGGTCGCGCCCGGCCAACTTATTAACGCCCGCCCGGTTGTAGCTGCCGTCCGTGAATTCTTTGCCAGCTCCCAGCTTAGCCAATTTATGGACCAGATTAATCCTTTGAGCGAGCTGGCCCATAAGCGCCGCTTAAGCTCTATGGGGCCTGGTGGCCTGAGCCGTGAACGCGCCGGCTTTGAAGTCCGCGATGCCCATGCCACGCACTACGGCCGCATCTGTGCTGTAGAAACGCCAGAAGGCGCCAACATTGGTCTGGTACTCAACCTGGCTAATTATGCCCGCGTAAATGACTACGGCTTTGTTGAAACCCCTTACCGCAAGGTCATTAACGCAGCCACGCCAAAAGATATCGTCGGCCACATTGCCGCCGAAGACCTTGCCGCTGATGACGGTAAAGTACTCGTCAAGGCTGGCACTAAACTTACTGCCGCTGATGCCGCAAAACTTGCTAAAGTAACCAGTCGTGTCACCTGGCCGGTTAAAGCCAAGGTTACTAATGATGTCGTGTATCTGGATGCCTACGAAGAAGAGTCAGTTATTATTGCTGGCGGCGGTAGTGATATTACCGGAGATGGCTACTTTGTAAGCGAACGTGTCAGCGCCCGTTCACACCTGAAATCCAGTGAAGTTGATGCCAACGATGTCACACACCTCGATGCCTCACGTAACCAAATAATTGGCTCCAGCGCAGGGCTAATACCGTTCATCGAAAAGAACTACGTGTACCGCTCCCTCATGGGCAGTAACCAGCAGCGCCAAGCCGTACCACTTATCCAACCGGCTAGTCCGATTGTTGGTACCGGCTTAGAATTGGCCGCTGCCCGTAACACCGGGCAGGTAATCCTGGCTGAAGGTGACGGGGAAGTCACCCGTGCCGACGCCCATGGCGTTGTCGTCAAGTATAAAGAGGGAAGTGTTACCTACGAGCCCCAGCGCTTTGTGCGTAGCAACGAAGGTACTTCAGTAAACCAGAAAGTTGTCGTCACGACTGGCGATAAGGTTAAAAATGGTTCGGTGCTAATCGAAGGCATGTCAATTGAAGGCGGCGAATTAGCGCTCGGTAAAGATCTAATTGCGGCTTTCATGCCATGGGCAGGTTATAATTTTGAAGACGCCATCATCATTAGCCGCAAATTAGTTGAAGACGATACATTAACAAGCGTTCATATTGTCGATTTCATGATTGAAGTCCGCGAGACCAAGCTAGGGCCGGAAGTTATTACTTCTGACATCCCAAATGTATCTGAGGAAACATTACGCCACCTTGATGAAGACGGTATTGTCCGTATAGGTGCCGAAGTTCATCCAGGCGATATCCTAGTCGGTAAAATCACCCCAAAAGGTGAGCAGGAGTTAAGTTCCGAGGAACGCTTGTTACGTGCTATCTTTGGTGAAAAAGCCAAAGAAGTCCGTGATACCTCACAGCGCATGAGTAACGGCAAACATGGTAAAGTCGTAGGTGTCAAAATCTTTAGCCGCGAAACTGGCCATGAACTAAAAGCCGGCGTGCTGAAGCAGATCCAGGTATTTGTGGCCCAAATGCGTAAAATAGCCGTGGGTGACAAACTAGGTGGCCGCCACGGTAACAAGGGTGTCATTGCCCGAATTTTGCCTGTCGAAGACATGCCTTTTATGGCTGACGGTACGCCTGTAGAAATTGTTCTTAATCCTTTAGGCGTCCCATCGCGTATGAATGTGGGTCAGCTGTTTGAAACCCACCTTGGCATGGCTGCCCGCGCACTTGGAATGAAAGTTGCCAGCCCGTCATTTAATGGGGTGCCGATAGAAAAAATCCAGGACTTGCTCAAAGAAGCTGGTTTACCCGAAGATGGCAAGCAACAATTATATGACGGTCGAACAGGCGAAGCCTTCAGCGAGCGCACCACAGTAGGCAGTATGTACATGATTAAACTGAACCACATGGTGGCCGACAAGATCCATGCCCGATCTACCGGTCCATACACCATGGTGACCCAGCAGCCACTCGGCGGCAAAGCCCAGAATGGTGGTCAGCGCTTTGGCGAAATGGAGGTCTGGGCCCTGGAAGCATACGGTGCCGCTCATACACTACAGGAAATGCTGACTATTAAATCTGATGACGTATATGGCCGCAGCAAAGCCTATGAATCGATCATTAAAAAGACGCAGATAGTCGGGCCAAAAGTGCCCGAAAGCTTTAATGTGCTTGTCAAAGAGTTGCAGGGTTTATGTCTGAAAGTTGATCTAGTACATTCGGATAAGGTTGTGGATGCCGAAGAGGTATTAGCCACAAATATCCATGAAGAGGCCACTCATCCTGCCGAAGTAGAAGTGCCGCAATCTGCTATATCTGATATTGATGTGACCGAGGAAGCAATTGCCGAGGAAGACTTTAGCGTAGTCAGCGCTGACCATTCGGTCAGTGACGATGTGACTAGCGATGACCTAGCACTGGTAAGTACAGATGATAACCAAACTGAAACCACTGAAGAGGAGGCCGTGTCATGACTTCATCATTCCAAGTAACATGTAGCAATGAGCATGTAGCAAGTAAGGCCAGCTTCGCTGAAGTATTTAATATCTCAAAAGCCTCTGGCTTTTGCCCACAATTGAAAATTGCAGCTTCGAAAGGAGATGCCCGATGATGTCACAACGTTACAATAATACTGGCACAGATATTGCCGATTTTGATGCCGTCCGATTGGCCGTGGCCAGCGCCGATGATATCCGTGACTGGAGCTATGGTGAGGTTTTAAAGCCGGAAACTATCAATTACCGAACGCAAAAGCCTGAGCGTGACGGCCTGTTCTGTGAACGGATTTTTGGCCCGGTTAAAGATATAAACCCCCATGATGCAAAGTATAAGGGTGTGCGTAGCCGCGAAGCCGCCGTCGATAAAAATGGTGAGTTAGTAACACGTAGCATTGTCCGCCGCGAGCGCATGGGCCATATCAATCTAGCCGTGCCTGTTTCTCATATTTGGTTCCTCCGCGGTACACCTAGTGCCATGGGCCTATTGCTGGGTCTTACGGTAAAAAATCTGGAGCGGGTGGCTTACTTTGCCAGCTACATCATAAAAACAGTTGATATTGCCAAGCGGGACCAACTGCTTGCAGATAAAGAAGCCGAGTTTGCTGCCGCTAAAGAAGCTATTAAACTGCGCTTCGAAAAAGAAGCCGAAGCCGAGGATGCTAATGTTAAAGCTCTGGCCGAAATGCAGACGAAGGAGCAGGAGCAGCTAACCCAAGACTTCGAACTTTACCGTGACCAGCTAACAGGCCTGGACAGATTACACTTAATTAATGAAACCGATTACCGTAATCTGCCTGATGACTTGCGATCACTCGTTACTGTCGGTATGGGCGGCGCCGCACTTCAGGATATGCTCAAGGCCATTAATCTAAAGCAACTGATTGTTGATCTGACCACCGAAGCCGAAGACGCCAAAGGCCAGCGCAAGAAGAAGTTAATGAAGCGGCTACGTCTGCTCGAGAGTATGGACCGGGCCGGCATCAAGCCAAGTAGCATGTGCGTGAGCGTGCTGCCGGTGATCCCTCCAGATTTGCGCCCCATGGTGCAGTTAACCGGCGGCAGGTTCGCTACCAGTGACCTAAATGACTTGTACCGACGCGTTATTAACCGCAATAACCGTTTGAAGAAGCTTATGGATCTCAATGCGCCGGAAGTTATTCGCCGTAATGAGCAACGTATGTTGCAAGAGGCTGTCGATGCATTAATAGATAACAACAGCGCCCGTAGCGGCCGAGCCGTCGCGGCCACCGGCCAACGCCGACGCCTGAAGTCACTAAGTGACATGCTTAAAGGCAAACAGGGACGTTTCCGCCAAAACCTGCTCGGTAAACGCGTTGACTACTCCGGACGCTCCGTCATTGTGGCTGGTCCGGAACTCAAGATCAACCAATGCGGCCTGCCAAAAATGATGGCTCTAGAACTATTTAAACCGTTTGTTATAGGCGAGCTGATAGAGCGCGAGCAGGCTCACAATATCCGCAGCGCCTCACGTCTGATAGAAATGGGTGAAACTGTCGTCTGGGATGCCTTAGACGAAGTCATTAAAGGCAAGTATGTGCTCCTGAACCGTGCCCCATCACTGCACCGGTTGAGTATCCAGGCTTTCCAGCCGGTACTTATCGAGGGCCGGGCTATCCAGCTCCATCCGCTGGTCTGCAAAGGTTTCAACGCCGATTTCGATGGCGACCAGATGGCCGTTCACTTACCTTTGAGTGACAAAGCCCAGGAAGAAGCCCGCACTATTATGGCTGCCAACCGTAACTTGCTGAAGCCTGCTGACGGTTCACCTATCTTGCACATTGAGCAGGACATTGTGCTGGGTTGTTACTACTTAACGTACGAACGTCCAGGTACTGAGACAAATAAAAGCGTAGCCTATTCCAGCTTGGAAGAGGCTTTGATGGCGCGTGATGAAGGCAAGCTGAGCCTACAGGGCAAAGTCCGTCTGCCATTCCGCGGTGAAATACGTGAGACAACGCTTGGCCGTCTCCTCTTCAACGAAATCTTTCCCGAAGACTTCCCGCTTGAGGCAGAAACCATGACCAAGAAGCGCTTGCAAAGGGTTATGGCCGATATCTACGCTCAGTACGGGCAAGAAAAAGCCGCCGAAATCGCCGATGACCTGAAGGATCTAGGCTTTTACTATGCTACTATCTCAGGACTTTCCATGGGCATGGGCGACTTTGCACCGATTATTGGGATGGATAAAGTGCTGGATGGCGGTGAAGACCGGGCGGCAGCAATTTCTGACCAATACGAAGAAGGTTTCATTACCGAGGACGAACGCCACCGCTTAACCGTTGATAACTGGACGAAGGTCCAGGCTAAAGTCCAGGATATGCTTTCGGAACAGATGGTAGGCCAGGATTCATCCATGGCTATTGCCATCAACTCTGGTGCCCGCGGTAATATCTCCCAGCTTAATAATGCAGTTGGTATGCTCGGAGTGCTCCAGGATGCTGGTGGCAATGTTATCGAGCTGCCAATCAAGTCAGGTTACATCAATGGCTTGAATCCGTTGGAATACTTTACCGGTACGCGTGGTACCCGTAAGGCTTTGATCGATATTGCGCTTAAGACCGCCGATGCTGGCTACCTTACCCGGCGCTTAGTCGATGTTTCCCAAGATGTCTTTACCCTCGAAGATGATACAAGCGACCCTGGCTTTGCCATGCTCCGCGAGGATGCGGCGTATATAGGTGTCAGTTATGCCACCCGCCTTACCGGACGCTATGCCTCAGAGGAAATCAAAGGCTTCGTTAAAAAAGGCGCAGCAATTACTCCTGAGATAGCTGCTAAGCTGGAAGCCGACGAAAAAATTGATGGCGTTAAGATTATGAGCGCCCTCAGCTGTACAAACGTGCGCGGCGTGTCCAAAAAATCATACGGTGTTGACCCGGCTACTGGCCTGCTTGTTGCCGAGCATCATCCGATTGGCGTGATTGCGGCCCAAAGTATTGGCGAACCCGGCACCCAGCTAAGCCTGGACAGTAAGCACCGTTCCGGTGGCGCTATTGCCGATGATACCGCCCAGGGCTTAAGCCGTATTGAAGAGCTATTCGAAGTCCGTACTCCAAAGGGCGTGGCCTACCTGACGGAAATTTCCGGTATAGCTAATACGTGGGAAGAAGGCGACCACTATATAGTCCAGGTTACTGCTGATGACAAAGAAAAAGTCACACTCAGCCTTGGCGAGCGTAAGGCCCAGATTGCTACCGGCACCGATGTTGTAGCAGGTGATGTTGTTGCCGCATTAGAAGACGCCTCCGAGCCATTAATTGCAACGATGGCCGGCAAAGCCCAAGTTACTAATAAAGCTGTGGTCATCACCCCGACCAAGCAGAGTGTGGTCCGCTACGAGATCCCTGGCTTTAAGCAGATGCAGATCCAGGATGGCGACAAGGTAATATCCGGTCAGCGACTGACTAATGGTTCAATTAACTTGCACGACCTGATGCGCTTGCAAGGTGTCGAATCCACCCAGCGCTACATCATGAATGAGATATTGCGTATCTTTGCTGCCCAAGGCCAGAATATTGCCGATAAGCATCTAGAAATCATCGTCCGCCAAATGTTTAGCCGTGTGCAGATAGAAGAAGCCAGCGATAGTGAATTCGTTACCGGTGACATCGTCAGTAAACTGGCGGTTGTCGAGGCAAACGAAGTATTGGTTACCGGTAAAAAGCACCCAGCCAAATACAACCAGTTGCTGCTTGGTATAACTAAGGCCTCCCTAAGTACTGACTCCTTCTTGAGCGCTGCTTCCTTCCAGGACACCACCCGGGTACTTATTGGCGCGGCCACGAGTGGTAAAGTCGACAAACTTTACGGCTTGAAAGAAAACGTCATACTGGGCCGCAAAATCCCAGTCGGTACTGGTGTAAGGAAAGATGAAGACGAAGTCGTCGATGAAGTTGATGCTGAGCTGACTGCCGAGGCCGAAGTCGTCATGAGCGACGCAGAGTCTTAGGCCTCTGTGTCATGTAACATGTTTCATTGACCATGGAGCATAGATGTAGCAAGTAACATGTAACAAGTAGTGACTCAATTGAGCAATTACATGTAACATGACACATGCAACATCTATGTAAAATGTTAATTGCTACATGTAGCATGGGTTGTGAAGCAAGCCCACATCTGTTAGAATGAAGCTATAAACTAAGCATCCGAGCCAGGGAACCGGCATATTCCCCGCCGCGGTAGATGCACCCGCTTGCGGCCGTCATCCTGAACTAGTTTCAGGACCCCGTAGGAGCAAAGGAGACCTGAGTGCCAACAATCAACCAGTTAGTGCGCAAACCGCGCCAAATGAAAGAACAAAAGTCTAAGTCGCCGCATTTGCAGCGTGTAACCAATAACCTAAAGACCCAGAATTACGAAAAGCCCGCACCCTTCAAGCGCGGCGTTTGCGTAAAGGTCACCACCAAAACGCCTAAAAAGCCTAACTCGGCCCTTCGCAAGGTCGCCCGTGTGCGCCTCAGCAATGGTCACGAAGTTTGGGCGTACATTGGCGGTGAAGGCCACAACCTGCAGGAGCACGCTGTAGTGCTAATCCGTGGCGGTCGCGTCAAAGACTTACCTGGCGTCCGTTACCACATCGTCCGCGGTAACCTTGACCTCCAAGGTGTCCAAAACCGCAAACAGGGCCGCTCAAAGTACGGCACGAAGAAAGCAAGCAACTAATGCCCCGTAAGAAGACAGCCTCATTAGTCCGTGATATTAAACCTGACCGCGTGTATAACAGCGTTCCCTTACAACGTTTGATCAATCGGGTGATGCTCAATGGTAAGAAACAGATTGCCGAGCGTTTAGTATATGGCGGCCTGGAAAAGGCCGCCCAAAAGCTTAAAGTGGAAAATCCGATAGAAGTGTTTGACCAGGCGTACAAGAATGTCCAGCCGCACATGGAAACCCGCAGCCGACGCGTCGGTGGTGCGAACTATCAGATTCCTTTTGAGGTCAAAGGCCAACGTCAAAACCACCTGACCACTATGTGGTTTGTAGCCGCCTGCCGGGCCCGCAAAGGCATGAGCATGCAGGACCGCATCGCCGCTGAGCTAGTTGATGCTTACAACGGCCAAGGCACGGCAGTTAAAAAACGTGAAGACGTGCATAAAATGGCCGACGCTAACCGCGCTTTTGCCCACTTCGCCCGGACTTGATTATGGACATGATTGATAAATTCGCTCAAGTGATAGGGCGCGAAAAAGAAGTCGCGTTTGATTTTTTGGATTCGGACAATATAGGCTCCGAAGAGTTCTCAGAAGCTTATTTAGAACTACTGAAAGTGGCAGATAAAAAATGCGTAAATTGCCCCGGCCTACCCATCATAGCCGGGCAAATCGCGCTGGGGCACTACGATTTAGACGAAGAAAAGGCAACCGTCCGTCTTGCTAATGAAAATAAATCCTGTGTTTACGGCGCACAAATAATTGTGGGAGGAGATGGGCCCCGTTATCAATGCACTAGTGAGTCTTGGATACGGGGTAACGGCTTCGATCCCTGGGGTGGCCACGGCACATTTACAGAAATTTAGGAGTTATAAAACGTATGGCAGACAAGAAAACACCAATGGATAAGATTCGCAACCTGGGCATTATTGCCCATATTGATGCTGGTAAGACTACGACGACTGAAGGTATTTTATATCGTACTGGCCTGAACCATAAGATTGGTGCCGTGCACGAGGGCGAGACGACGACTGACTGGATGGCCCAGGAACGCGAGCGCGGTATTACGATTGTGGCTGCCTCCGTGACCTGCTTTTGGAAGGGCAACCAGGTCAACATTATCGATACGCCGGGCCACATCGACTTTACCGTTGAGGTCGAGCGCTCACTGCGTGTGCTTGATGGTGCTTGTGTAGTGTTTGACGGTAAGATGGGCGTCGAATCGCAGTCGGAAACCGTTTGGCGCCAGTCTGATAAGTATGGCGTACCGCGTATCTGTTTTATTAATAAGATCAACCAAACCGGCGGCGACTTCTACAAATCGCTCGATACGATTCACGCCCGTCTGAGCAAACGCGCCTTCCCGGTGCATTTACCAATTGGCTTCGAGCAGGCCATTAACGGCATCGTCGACCTGGTCGAAATGAAAGCCTATACCTATAAGGCATTCACCGACAAAGCCCTGGTTGAAGCCGAAATCCCCGCCGACATGCTCGATAAAGTCAAAAAATACCGCTCGCTGCTGGTCGAAAACGCCGTCGCCGAAGATGAAGCCATGCTCGAGAAGTACTTCGAAGTAGGCGAAGAAGGTTTAACGGTCGACGAGGTCAAGCAGGCTATCCGTTCGGCAGTGCTGTCGGGCAAATTCTTCGCCGTTACCGGCGGCGATGGCCGGGGCGTGATCGTCGAAAAAGTCTTGGATATGGTCAATGACTATCTGCCAAGCCCGTTGGACCGTGGTTCAACCTGGGGTACGCACCCCAAAACCGGTGATGAGATCGAACGTAAGCCGGCCGAATCA
Organism: Saccharimonadales bacterium (SeqCode); assembly: GCA_038199095.1. Lineage (GTDB taxonomy): Bacteria > Patescibacteriota > Saccharimonadia > Saccharimonadales > UBA4665 > JBBPZG01. The sequence goes on along the minus strand of JBBPZG010000036.1, from coordinate 2,967 downwards.
GAACCTTTTTCGGCCTTGGCTTTCAAGATTACCACCGACCCATTTGTCGGCAAGTTAGCTTACTTCCGGGTCTATTCCGGTAATCTGACCGCCGGTTCGTATGTCTTAAATAGTTCGACGGGCGAGAAAGAGCGCGTCGGGCGGATTGTCCGTTTGCAGGCTGATAAGCGGGCCGATGTGACCGAAGTTGGCGCTGGTGATATTGCGGCCATTGTGGGGCTTAAGGGCACGACTACGGGGCATACCCTGTGCGACCTGGCTCATCCAATCGTTCTAGAGAGCATCACCTTCCCGGAACCACCCGTCTCTATCGCTATCGAGCCCAAAACCAAGGCCGACCAAGAAAAAATGAGCATTGCTATGCAGCGCCTGGCTGAAGAAGATCCGACCTTCCGCATCCACGTCGATGACGACACCGGCCAAACCATCATTAGCGGCATGGGCGAGCTGCACCTCGAAATCATCGTTGACCGCATGAAACGCGAGTTTAGTGTCGAAGCTAACATCGGCCAACCGCAAGTGGCTTACCGTGAATCAATCCGTAAGAGCGATGTCGAAGTCCAGGGCAAATTCGTCCGTCAGTCCGGCGGCCGCGGCCAATACGGAGATGTCTGGCTGCGCCTTAGCCAGAACGAGCAGGGTGCCGGATTCGAATTCATTAACTCAATCAAAGGTGGTGTAGTTCCCGGTGAATACATCAAGCCAGTCCAGCAAGGTATTGAAGAAGCCCTTAGTAATGGCGTCATCGCCGGTTATCCGGTAGTTGACGTCAAGGCCGAGCTTTACGATGGTTCGTACCACGATGTGGACTCTTCCGAAATGGCTTTTAAGATTGCCGGTTCTATGGCTGTTCAAGAAGGTGTCAAAAAGGCCAGTCCAGTCCTTCTAGAGCCCGTCATGAAAGTCGTCGTAGTTACCCCTGAAGAGTTTATGGGTGAAGTGATAGGCGACCTTAACAGTAAACGAGGCCGCATTGAATCAATGGAAGATCTTAGTGCCGGTGTAAAAGAGATAACCTCATTCGTTCCCCTTGGTGAAATGTTTGGCTATACTACCAACTTGCGCAGCTCTACCCAGGGTCGCGCCAGCTCTAGCATGGAACTCGACCACTACGCCGACGTCCCAAATAACGTCGCCGAAGCCATAATCGCTAAAAACGCCAAATAGCATAGTAACCTAGCGCATCTCTGCCGTCGTCATCCCGAGCGAAGCCGAGGGGTCTCGTCCAACTAAGCCAATTAGCGAACATTTAAAGATAAGTTAATATATAGTTGCCATAATACAAAGGATGAAATCATTCTTTGTGTATATGATGACAAATACTAGAAAGAATGTGCTTTATATTGGAGCGACAAATAATCTTACGAGAAGAGTTATAGAACATAAACTTCATACTGTCTCTGGGTTTACTGCAAATTATAACTGTACTGACTTAGTTTATTTCGAAGAAACACCGAGTATTAAAGAAGCTATTAGCAGAGAGAAACAATTAAAAAAGTGGAGCAGAGCCAAGAAAGAATCCTTAATTGCCAGCATGAATCCGGAGCGACGAGATCTCTCGGCTTCGCTTGAGATGACGGGGTTGTAACCCCTTTACAAAGTATAAGATTTTCCCTATACTACCACTGGTAACTTGTGTGGGTTCTACTTTCCTCATGCAAACACAATTATAAGTAAATACAGTAACTAAGGAGTAACCCTTTATGGCAGATCAGTTTGACCGCAGCAAGCCTCATGTGAACGTGGGTACTATGGGCCACGTTGACCATGGTAAGACCACTTTAACCGCAGCCATTACCGCTGTCCTCGCTAAGAAGTTACCGAGCAAGGTTAACAAGCCAATCGCTTACGACCAGATCGACAACGCTCCGGAAGAAAAGGCCCGTGGTATCACCATCGCGACTTCCCACCAGGAATACGAGAGCGAAAAGCGGCACTATGCCCACGTGGACATGCCGGGACACGCTGACTACGTCAAGAACATGATCACCGGTGCAGCCCAGATTGATGGCGCTATCCTAGTAGTTGGTGCCAATGATGGCCCCTTGCCGCAGACTCGCGAACACGTACTGCTGGCTAAGCAGGTCGGCGTGCCTTCTATCTTAGTTTTTATGAACAAAATGGACTTGGCTGACCCTGACCTGGTTGAGCTGGTTGAGGAAGAAATCCGTGAATTGCTCGAGAAGAACGGCTTTGACCGTGACTGCCCGATCATCAAAGGCTCGGCTACAAAGGCGCTCGAAGGCGATGCTACCAACGAAGACGCCATCATGGAACTCGTTAAGGCTATGGACGACTACGTTCCAGAACCAAAGCGTGAACTTGATAAGCCATTCCTGATGCCTATCGAAGACGTCTTCTCAATTAAAGGTCGTGGCACGGTTGCTACCGGCCGTGTCGAACAAGGTGTCGTCAAAGTTGGCGAAGAAGTCGAAATCGTTGGCATCCGCAAAACTACTAAGAGTACCGTTACTGGTGTGGAAATGTTCAAGAAAAACCTCGACCAGGGCCAGGCCGGCGACAATGTCGGTATTCTGCTCCGCGGTATTGAGCGAGATGACATTGAGCGCGGCCAGGTGCTTGCCAAACCGGGCAGTATCACGCCCCACACCGAATTTGATTCAGAGGTCTACATCCTGGCCAAAGAAGAAGGTGGCCGCCACACGCCATTCTTCAAGGGCTACAAGCCACAGTTTTACTTCCGTACCACGGACGTAACCGGTGAGGTTGAACTGCCAGCCGACAAAGAAATGGTCATGCCCGGCGACACAGTGACTTTCAAAGTTAAACTGCTCGCTCCAATTGCCATGGAACAAGGGCTGCGCTTCGCTATCCGCGAAGGCGGCCGCACCGTTGGCGCCGGCGTCGTCACCAAGATCGATAAGTAGTTCTTAGACACTAGTTCTTGGTTCTTAGAGAGCCTCAAATATGAGGCTCTCTTTTATTTTCCGAGTCCTTTTAACAGAT
>JBBPZG010000035.1:0-6326 GCA_038199095.1 Saccharimonadales bacterium (SeqCode) | reverse complement strand
GGAGGCCCTGACGAGCCATATAGAGGCCGGCGACGCCACCGCTTATAATTGGGAATGGTCGGTTAACTTTATAGCGGCCGAAACATATCTTGGGCGGCCATTCACGTCGCAGCCCACGCCTGAAGTCCTTGCCCAGACCATAGCTGACTGCAATCTTATTGTAAAAAAATTCCTGCAAAATATTCATGGCCAGATCAATGCTGGCACTCGTCTTTGTCTGGCCATACCAGCCTGGCAGACACGTCCAAACCAATTTAAACACCTACCCCTTATTGACCAGATAAGCGATTTGGGCTATAATCGGGTTAGTTTTGAGCATGTCCGGGATGAAGACCTTATCTACTATCGTAGCGATCAGCTCGTTGCCCGCAAGCTCTTAATATTAACCAGGAAATAATTATGCCTTCATTTGTAGAGTTTGAGCCTAGAGATTTGCCGATTCAGGATGTTACCGATATTCTACACCTGACTTCGCGCTCTGCTGATTCATTATATGATGCCTTAGCTCAGAACCCAGACATAAATGGAGATTTAAATATTAACGGTTCTGACGGTCTTCGAGTATCTCAGCAAATTGCGAATGCATTGCCCAGAGATTTAGAGACAGCAGAATTGATGAAAACTAGCGTTCAGACAGCGAGAGAAGTTGGTTGCGTATCTATAGCTGGTAACATTATTTTTAACTATAGAGAACGAGAGGAAACTGCCTAAATGAGTCATGTAAAAGCTGGCGGTACAGCCAAAAACGTCCACGATAGTCCGGGCCAGCGCCTCGGCGTTAAACTGTATGGCGGCCAAAAGGTCAAGACCGGCCAGGTTATCGTCCGGCAAGTCGGCATGAGCAAACGTGGCGGCGTTGGCACCAAAGTCAGCCGTAACTTCACCATTCATGCTGCCAAAGACGGAGTAGTAAACTACACTACCCGTAAAGTCCGCACCTTTAGTGGCCGTACCGTCCCAAGAACGGAAGTTACCGTTCAGTAGCTATAGGACGCTTCGCTCGCGTCTACATGAAGCCAAGCTTTGGCTTCATGCCCCGCACCGAAGTCACCGTCGTATAAATTTAAGTATGCGGAGTTTATCCTGAGCAGCCCTGAATTTGCTTCAGTGCGCGTGTTTCAGGACTCGCGTCTACACAAAGCCAAGACTTTGGCTTTAGCAACTTTCACACTGCCCGAGTGTTATATAGTTTCACTGATGGACGCTTCGCTCGCGTCTACACAAAGCCAAGACTTTGGCTTTATGGCCGCCAAAGTTATCGTTTAGTAAAATTATTCTAGCTCAGCTTGAACGGTTACAGAAACTCCCAGCATTTCCGTGCCACTACCATAACCGAGACTACGGTATCTTTCCCTTGCGGCTACCAAAAATTCCAGGGCCGATTGAGCCGAATTTTCGAAACTCGCGGAGCTACCTTTCATATCCACGCTTTGTAGGCTTATGGCAGAAGGATCTTTTATCACATGCGTAAGTGCCGCTATGACGCGTTCATTTCTTACATCGTAAGCTCTTACTTGGCGCACGCCCTGGCTTTTAGCATACTCGGCTGCAGCTTTCATTAATCTGCTGCCATGACCTTTGCCCCGCTCTTCAGGCTGGACGCGTATATTAGTTATTTCCATAACTTCGTCATCACCATACTGGTTAAATAGAATCATGCCGACGGCCGACGATAACCACGTGGTTTTGCGGATACTATCGATACAAAAAATTTCAGCAGGAGCGGACACTGTATGCACCTCTGGTCACTATTATATTAACGTGAGACTCAACACTCATATGTGGAATACATTATAACATATTTGTCAATAAGTCAAAGCGCAGCTCCCGATAAGGATTCCCTGCTTAGCCCCTCTCAGTAAGCTACGCTTAAGTAGCGAGGTGATGGCGAATACGGTCGATGACGTCGGCGATGACGACTTGGGATTTGACAAGGTAGTCGTCGGCACCTAGTTCCTGGGCATGGGCTTTGTCGCTTTCTTGGCTGAGTGCCGTGAGCATAATCACTTTTAACTCGGCGGTTTCGGGAGTATTGCGCAGGATATCAAGTACGTCGAAACCGCTAACTTTGGGCATCATGACGTCGAGTAATACTAAATTAGGATGGTACGTTAAGGCTGTAGCTAAAGCTTCCTCCCCGTTGGCCACACGGCGGACATCAAAATTCTCAGCCTGCAGGCGTGTAAGATAGACATTTGCCAGTGCGTCATCATCTTCGACTAGTAAGATCCGTTTGGGCTGGCCGGTAGGTTCGGTAGCGGGTGTTTGATTTGGTTCCATACCGCTCATGGTACCTGAGGAACTGGAAAATGGCAACCGTTATTCGTCCTCATTTAGGGCGTCATCCCGGCGAAAGCCGGGACCCAGTCAATTATGTATCATTGTAAAATGATGCTTTCTTTGTAGTAGCAATAAATAATAAAGAGCGCCTATAGCGCACATCCATCTACTGGGTCCCGGCTTTCGCCGGGATGACGGGAGAGTAATGTTACAGATTATTGGCGTTACTTAAGCAACGCCACGATGAAGCCGTTAAACATGGGGTGCGGGCGGTTTGGGCGGCTTTTGAACTCCGGGTGGAACTGGCTGGCTAGCAGGAATGGGTGATCGAGGCCTTCTATGACTTCTACTAGGTTGTTCTCTGGATTGAGTCCGCTGGCTTTGATGCCCCAACTTTCATACTGGTTACGATAGGCGTTATTGCACTCGCCGCGGTGGCGGTGGCGCTCCACAATATTGGTTGTACCATATGTTTTGGCAGCCAGGCTGCCTTTTTCTAGCCGGCAATCGTAGTCGCCGAGACGCATGGTGCCGCCGGTCATATGCAGGCCTGCCTGGTCGGCCATGGTGTTGATTACCACATCGGGACTTTCTGGATCGATCTCGAAAGTGGCGGCTTGAGCGAGTCCGGCGTTGCGGGCAGCGGCGATCACAGCCATCTGCAGGCCTAGGCAGAGCCCCAGGTACGGCACCTTCTCCTGGAGGGCGTATTGGGCGGCTTTGACCTTACCTTCCAAGCCGCGCTGGCCGAAACCGCCGGGAACAACAATACCGTCATATAATTTTAGCTCAGTAGCGATGTCGCCTGCTTCGTCGTATTTGGAAGCGTCGATCCAGGTGATGTCGACAGCGCACTTATTATGCCAGGCAGCCGATTTGAGGGCTTCAAACACCGACATATAGGTGTCAGTGTTATCCATATACTTAGCCACAAACCCGATTTTGAGTAGTTTGTTATGTTTGGTGGTCGCTAAATCTACGACGGCACGCCAATCTTTTAAGTCAGGTTTTTTAGCCTTCAGTCCTAGCTTGTTAACTATGACGTCGGCGATACCTGTATCCTCGAGCGTCAACGGCACTTGATAAATGCTGGCGGCGTTTGGCAGAAGCGCGATAGCATCTTCGGTCACACCGCTAAACAGACTCAACTTTTGTTTGACGGAGTCACGGGCGATTTGTTCACTGCGGCCAACCAGGATATCGGGCGCAATGCCAAGGCCGCGCAGTTCGCGCACAGAGTTTTGGGCCGGCTTGGTCTTGGTCTCGTTACTGGCACTCAGGTACGGCAGATACACAACATGCACGTAGACACAGTTTTCCAGTCCTACCTTCACCCCCAGCTCACGGATAGCCTCAATAAATGATAACGATTCGTAATCCCCTACCGTGCCGCCGATTTCTACGATGTGTACATCGTGACCTTTACCGGCCGTAATAATCCAATCCTGGATGGCTCCCGTCACGTGAGGGATGATCTGAACATCGTCACCCTCGAATTTACCGGCCCGTTCATCCTGGATCAGCTTTAGTAATACCCTGCCGCTCATCAGGCTGCTGGCACTGGTCATTTCCTCGTCAACGAAGCGCTCATAATGGCCAAGGTCTAAGTCAGTTTCCGCACCGTCTTTGGTTACAAAGCATTCGCCATGCTCACGCGGATTCAGCAATCCGGCGTCAACATTCAAGTAGGGATCGCACTTTTGGAGATTGACTGAGAGGCCACGGGCTTTGAGGAGGTTGCCGATGGAGGCGGCCGTAATGCCCTTTCCTAATCCGGAAAGCACACCGCCTGTCACAAACACATACTTAGTCGCCTTCGCAGCCACTCCTAACACCTCTCTTTATTACCCTCATGCTACCCTATTTATCCTCTGTTTGGCAAGCTGAATGCAGGCTTAGTGACTAGTAAGGTAGGCTTGGGCGGCTTGGAGCTGGGTATCGGTGCCGGCTTTGGCGTCGGTGTCGCTGATTTTGACGGTTTTGTCGGGTGTGATGCCCTTGTGGTTGATGTTTTCGCCATCGGGCCGGTACCAGCTGGCGACGGTGACTTTCAACTGAGCGCCGTCACTGAAGTTGATGAGTTGCTGGACGACGCCTTTGCCATAGCTTTTTTCGCCGATTATGTAGGCAGCTTTATTATCGTGGAGCGCACCGGCGGTGATTTCGGAAGCGCTGGCACTGCCGGGGTTGATCAGGACTACGGTTGGAATACCATTCAGTTCATTGCCGCCGAGTGCCTGGTAGCTGTTCACTACCGTCTTGCCGCCGCGCTTTTCCTGCAATATATTCTGGCCTTGTGGTAACCACAAACTTGAAACTTTAACAGCAGCATCGAGCAGGCCGCCAGGGTCGTCGCGGAGATCGAGAACAATTCCCTTTACATTCTGGCTCTTAAATTGGTCAGCAGCTTTTTGGGCCAGACCAACGGTATCGTTAGCAAACGTCGTAATCTGCATGTAGCCGATGTTGCCATCCAAAGTCTTTGTCTTTACGCTGGGCAAATTGATATCTTCACGGGTGATTGTTAGATTGAGCGCCTGGGACTTATTGCGGACGACCTGAAGCTTCACGCTGGTACCCGGCTTGCCACGGATTTTGCTGACGGCATCATCGACTGACATGCCAGATGTAGTTTCACCGTTGATACTAGCTATCAAATCCTTGGCTTTTAACCCAGCTTTAGCGGCAGGTAATCCATCAATTGGAGCAATGACTTCCAGGTTCCCATCTTTATCCTGTCCCAGCTGTGCGCCAATACCGCTAAACGAGTTATTTAGCTGGTCACTAAAATCTTTGGCTTCTTTAGACGTAAAATATACCGTGTAGGGATCCTTGGTAGCAGTTGCCAAACCATGCTTTAGACCATCTTCGAGCTGGCTTTCACTTAATTGGCCATCATAATTTTCCTGCAAGGATTTATAAACTTGATTAACCGTATCATAATTAAGTTTAGATGGTAGGTTGGTAGCGACCGGTTTCGTACCGTGATGCAGGCTAAAGCTCAGGTGCCCATTGCCAACATTGACGCCAATTAGATAGATGGCCACAGCCAGCACTATTATTGCGGCACGGTGTATCCAAACACGTTTCTGCGCGGTCCGGCCTGTTCCCTGTTTTAGTTTTGGCTCCATTGCTAACTATTATAGCAAAGTGATAGTGGTTGGTGGTTAACTTTTTGGTGAGCAGTCGACCTTTTTACTGAATTTAAGGATTAGTTAATAGTTGTATGTCATCCTGAACAGCCCTTGAACTTGTTTCAAGGAGCGTGTTTCAGGACCCATACGAACATGAGAACTTACTATGCATATATTTAGCTAGCAAGGCTCGCGGTACGTTGTACATAGGTGTATCAAATGATCTGGAGAGGCGGTGCATGGAGCACTCACCCCATTTAGCAAATGGTTTTACTAAAAGATACAATGTCAACCGACTTGTGTATTTTGAAACTACAGAAAATATAGAAGCAGCTATTACACGTGAGAAGCAACTTAAGAGCTGGCACAGGCAGTGGAAAATAAACCTGATCGAGTCTGTAAACACTGAATGGGAGGACCTGGCCATTTTACTTCGTAGGGGTCCTGAAACGAGTTCAGGATGACAATAGAGATAGCTCTACCCCAAGCTTTTCACCTGCGCACCAGTGTTAGAAGTGGATGAAGACGAGGCTGCCGACGCTGACGTGGCTGCGGGTGGAGTAGCGCCCGTCGAGTGAGGCATTGTACTGGCTGAGGTTGAAGGTGCCGTCGCCATTGACGCTTTCGACGTACATAGCATGGCCATAGGCACCGGCGTTGCTGATGGCAATGTCACCAGGCTGCGGATTCTGATCAACGGGGATACCGGCCCGCCGGGCATTATCGTCCCACTGGTTGGCATTGCCGGCGCCGCCCCAATAGGGCATATAGCGGCCGGAGGCGGCAACCCGGAAGGCCGTGTAGCTAACGCATTCGCGGTTGTACATGCCCCAGCTGTCGATGACTGAGTCTTGGGGAATGTTGCACCACCGGCCCGGATAACCGCCGCCGCAGGCCGAACCCGTGCCAGCT
>JBBPZG010000034.1:0-2765 GCA_038199095.1 Saccharimonadales bacterium (SeqCode) | reverse complement strand
GCGGCTTTGGCTGGGGCGGCTTTTTTGGTAGATTTGGCTGGTTTGACTCCGGCGGCTTTGGCCCGTTTGGCTGCTTGGCGCTTTAGACGGGCGGCTTTGTTCTTATGGATAACGCCTTTTTTGACACTCTTATCGAGGTGGCTCTGGGCACTGCTGTGCGACTTGGAGCTGGGGCTTTTGGCGAAGATCTTCAGCGCGCTTTTTAAGCTACGCTTGGTCTTACTATTGCGGACGGCGGCCTTGCTGGCAGTGCGGACACGCTTTTTGGCTGATTTAATAATTGGCATTGGTTTCCTTTATGCGTAAGCTTTATGTTGGCTTCGAGAGTGACTATAACAGATGAGAGCTTTCCTTGCAAAGGAAGCAGGTAACTGGTAGCTGGAAACTTGCAACTGGCGGCGCAAGCGCGCCAATTCCCGATTCCCAATTTCTAGTTGCTAAACGTAAGCGTGTATGATAAGTTTATTAATGAACCTACAAAAAACAAAAAACACTAAAAATAATAGAAAAAACTGGTATGGAAAGCGCAAAAGTCCAGCTTGTAGACAAGCTCAAAAGCTCGAATAACATCTTAGTGACGGTTAGCCGTAACCCCTCGGTTGACCAGCTGGCGGCGTGCCTTGGCCTGACCTTATTGCTCAATAAATTTGATAAGCACGCCGCAGCGGTGTTCAGTGGCGAAGTTCCTTCAACCATTGAATTCCTGCAGCCCGATGCCACAATCGAGAAAAATACTGACAGTTTGCGCGACTTTATTATTGCCCTCGATAAAAGCAAGGCCGACAAGCTGCGCTACAAAGTTGAGGACGAAGTGGTACGCATCTTTATCACACCGTACAAAACTTCGATTAGTGAGGCCGACCTCGACTTTAGCCAAGGCGATTTTAATGTCGACGTAGTCGTGGCGCTTGGCGTACGCGAGCAGGAAGACCTGGATGAGGCCATCACTGCCCACGGTAGGATCCTGCACGACGCCACGGTGACTAGCATCAATATTGCTCCCGACGGCAACCTAGGCAGTATCAATTGGCAAGATACGCAGGCAAGCAGCCTCTGTGAACTCATCACCGAGCTGGCCCAGGCTCTTAATCCTGATTTATTTGATAACCAGATCGCCACAGCGCTGCTGACAGGTATCGTCGCCGAAACCGAGCGGTTCAGTAACCAAAAGACATCCTCGCACACCATGAGCGCCAGTGCGGCCCTAATGGCAGCCGGTGCCGACCAGCAACTTGTCGCCAGCAAACTTGAAGCGCCCGCACCCGAACCGACTGCTACTAAAGACAGCCACGACGACCAGTCCCACGATAACGCACACGATGAGCTAAGTGACGAACCGCCAAAGCCTAATGACGGCACAATTGAGATTGAACACGATCCAAATGAAGTGCCAGATCCTAAACTTGAGCACGAACACAAGTCTAAAGACCAGCCTACAGAAGGGCAGAATGACGGGCAGCACGACGCACCTGAGACGGCCGAAGCAGAGCAACATAGTGATGAGCCCCAGCCTGAAGACACCCCCCATGATGACTTCCAGTTGCCAGAACCGCAGCCCCAGGCTGAACATAACGAGCCTGCCACACCTGAATCTGAGCAACCCGAAGCCGCCGCCAACCAAGAGTCACCGGCAACAGACGATGCGCACCCCTCGGCCATCCAGCCCGGCGCCCCCAAGCTAGTTACCGAACCGCCTACGCTCGGCGGCGTCCTCACGGCTAATAGCCAGCCAGAAGCCCTTGACCCGGTTACCGATCCATTTAGTATGCCCAATTCTGAACCGGACCAGTTGCTGAACCGCCCGGAACCTGCAGTGACCGAAGTTTCAGATCTGGCTGTAGAGCCAAAACCAGGACCCCCCTTAACTGAACCGTTTCCGGCTGCTGAATCGAAACCAGTCGAACGACTTCCAGCACCGTCCGAAGCCCCCCAACCACCGTTAGCCGAGCCTCTTATTGCCGGTTTAACGCCTCCGCCTCCGGCCTGGGTGCCACCCGATCCTAGCCCGTTGAGTATAGGCGCACCGGACAGCGATCAAGGCGCGGTGTCTAGCCTGGCAGATTTAGAAGCGTCGATTGATAGTCCGCACGCCCAACCCACTGACCTTGATGAGGTGCGGGATGAAGTCAGCAAAGCTTTAAGTGACAGTGCAACCACCGAGGCTCCCGCGCCGATAGCGGCTCTTAACGCCCAGCCTTTAGGCGATGACCTGCATCCTGAGGCTCCTGTGCTTACATTCCAACCTGACGAACCAGTGGCATCTGATGCAGTCTCATCTCCCCAGCAACCTGCACCATCAGGTGATGCTGCCGCTCAACCCGTCGCTGACGATACCCAAGTACAGGCGCCGCAAGTAACTGATCAGAACGCCCCGCCTCCAGTGCCGCCACCCATTCCGTTTCAGTTCGGCACACCCACAGCGTCTTCGCATAACCAGCAATAGCCAACACCTATACGTCATCCTGATAATCCGAGCGTTCAGCGAGAACTATATGCCGAACCCAAGAAGCTCCAGTGAAGCTTCTTGTAGACGCGAGCGGAGCGTCATGGTAAGCACCTAATTGGACAGGCGTGTTCAGAGCTTGCCCTCAGCTTGACTGGGGAACCCCGTTCGCAAATCAGCAAAGACTCCTACACTGCGTCATCCGGGCAAAAGCCGGGACCCAGCCAATAATATGTGCGCAGCACTCCCCCTGCAGCCTGTCATCCCGGATGTAGTCCGGGACCCCTACGAACAGGTAGTACGCTAGAGACATCACCCTATC
>JBBPZG010000033.1:0-22931 GCA_038199095.1 Saccharimonadales bacterium (SeqCode) | reverse complement strand
GAGCGACAGGATATGGACTAGGTTATGCGCTGAAATAGCGATATGGAGTGTATTCATACTGTAATTTTTGTTTTATTATATCACTCTTATTATAGCATAACAGCGTGGTTAACGCTTAATGTTGAGTTCTTGGACTGGAATACTTACTCTCTGAACCACATGCACTTTGTCGTCCTGAACTCGTTTCAGGATCCATGTCATCTGTTCTAGCGTATGGGTCCTGAAGTAAATTCAGGATGACAATGGGAGTGATTTCAAAGTGCACGTGGTTCAGACTTACTCTTAGCAGGACTGGGTAACAAGTTTGGAACAACTTTCTAATATGTCATCCGGCGAAAGCCAGGATTCAGTCAATCATGTATCTATTGGCTTTTAGGTATGACGTAAGAGTTATTGATGAGCATATGAGCTAGATTGCCAAAAATTGGTTGGGCTGCAGCCGTACCGGCATATCCGCCATTCGTGGGTTTATCGACAAAGACTACGACGACATACTGCGGTTTATCCCCCCCGACAAATCCCATATAAGTACCATTAAACTGATTATCATAGTAACCACCGCCTGGTTTAGCTATCTGGGCCGTACCGGTTTTGCCGCCCACACTATACATATTCTGGTCAAAAGCTGGCGAAAAAGTATGGTGGCGCACCACATTCTCCATGAGCGGCACCAGCTCCTGCCCTATTTTGGCACTAACTACTGCCTGCTTCACAACTTTTGGGCTAGTAGTAGTGGTTTTACCGTCAGCAGCAGTTGACTGGTCAACCAAATAAGGCTTGTAATAGGTTCCGCCATTTAATACTGCTGACAAAGCGGCGGCCATCTGCACTGGCGTGGCGGTCATAGCCTGGCCAAAAGCCGTATTGGCATAGGTCAGGTCAATACCTGCACCGTTATCTGCTGGGTCTGGCACATAGCCACTAGCCTCATAACCTTGTTCAATGCCTGTTGCTTTACCGAACATATAATGGTTGGCTAGATAGTCGTGCCAGGCATTGCGTGCCTTGGCATTGATCTGTCCACCGCCCATCTGCATTAATTCCCAGGTAACCCCAGTATTGAGCGATAGGTTCAAAATATCGGCGACACTGCGGGTGCCGGCACCCCCATCTTCTTCGATATTGGTGATTCTGAATCCATCGACTTTCCACGAGGCCGGGTCGTAATAAGTCGTATTAGGCTGGATAACCCCTTGGTCTAATGCAGCAGCAGTGGTCAAAGTCTTCATAGTAGAACCGACTTCTATGGGGTTTGAAACAGCCGCGTTATTAAATACTTTACTATCGCTTACATTGAAATACTCAGCCGGGTTATAACTTGGCGCGTTAGCCATGGCTTTTATAGCCCCCGTTTTAGGGTCCATAATCAGCGCACTAGCTGCTGAGGCTTTAGCGTTTTTCATTCCCTGCTGAAGAATTGATTCCAGCTGCTGTTGCATCGCCATGTCTATAGTGAGCAGCAGGTTATCGCCCTGCTTAGCTGGTTGCTCAATATTATCTTTGCTGGCAGCCAGCGGTACACCGTTCACATCGGTTATCGCTTTTAATTGCCCAGGCGTCCCGGTTAAACGCATATTGAGAGCCTGCTCGATACCGTATACCCCCCGTCCGTTATCATTCACAAAGCCCAAAGTCTGGGCAACTAGGCTAGCTTGCGGGTATGTCCGGTAATCCTGGGCCTGCGTGCCCAGTCCAGGCTGCTTAAGAGCAGTAATTTTAGCCTGCTGTGCCGGGGTAATTTTTTTTGCCAGCACAGCGTAGCGGCTATCTTTGGTTTTCATGAGCTTTACATAATGCGTTTTGTCGCCACCCACAATCGGTACTACTTTAGCTGCAAGCTCGTCGGGGTGCTTTATGTAAGCCGGATCGGCATACAGGGTGTAGAGCTGTTGGTTGAGCACCAGAGGTAAGATACTATCGCCGTCATGTGCCGAGATCGTTCCCCGGGTTGCCGGGATTGCATACTGCTTTAACTGGTCGTTTAAAGCAGCGTTTTTATAATGTCCGTACTGGATAACCTGCACGTAAAACAGCCGCAACCCAAAAATGCCGACCACCACCACTAGTAAGCCATACCAGATGCGGACACGGATTATTGCCAGATTTTGATTGTTTTTGTTTGGCGAAGCCATTAGCTTCATTATACCGCATCAAGGTAAAACATGTTACATGTGTCATGTTGCAGGTAATTTACCAATTGGGCCACTACTTGCTACATCTATGATCAATGATCAATGAAACGTGTTACGTGTTTAGTGTTGTACAGTGCCCGTAGGTGCAACCGATACCATATTCTTAGCTACCGCACTCCCCTGTGCACGGCTGAGCGACCGCAAACGGGCCGAAGCTACTTCCAGGTCGTCATGCTGGGTTTTTAGTTGGGATTGTTGTTGCTGGAGCGTGTTTATTTGATAACCGTAAGCGTTTGTCTTGGTAACCTGTGTCAGATAAAGCAGTCCGAGTAAACAAGCTAAAACAATTAATGTGATGGTGTTGCTGATCGGTCCGAGTGTCCGTGTCTGCGCCCTGAAGCTAACGGAATTCTGATTACGGCCGGTGTAGCGTGTGCGGTTCATAGCCAGGCTGCTGGAATATGTCATATAGTATCTTTTTGTTTTAATTTATCCTGCTAAGTGTAATCAGTAATCTGTCATCTATACTCGCAATTAACAGATCACTGGATACGGATGACTAATTACTACTTTGAAGCAGACTTATATTTTTGTTTTGGTGTTCCAGCCTCTTTAATAAGGCTGGAACTATTGATGGTACTAGACCACTTTTACGTGGATTTTGTACGCCCGGGAGTTGCTTTTTACCTGGATTGGCATGAGCGTTCCCTTCCTGTTTTTATTTTTTCACTGCGGCACGCAACTTGGCGCTGCGGGCACGCGGATTAAGAACTATTTCCTCTGAGGTGGCTGTGACCGGCCGTTTGGTTAGCAAGCTCAGTTCGGCGTCATAGCGGTTACCGCTAGCCGCCTGCAAGGCTTGTTTGACCAACCGGTCTTCCAAACTATGGAAGCTGATGACTGCGATCCTACCGCCAGGGGCTAGCAGTTGCAGCCATATTGGCAGCGCTCGTTCCAGCAAACCTAGTTCGTCATTTACGGCGATACGGAGTGCCTGGAAAGTACGCGTTGCCGGATGGACCCGGCTGTAACCTGGCCATGCCCGGGCAGCAATAGCTGCCAGCTCGTCCGTGTTTTGTAAGGGCCTGGATTGCACGATTGCAGCGGCGATCTGCCGCGCTTTTGGCTCTTCGCCGAAACGCTTCAGGATGTTTGCCAACTGATCCTTGCTATACGTATTGACGACCTTCGCGGCCGTTAAGGCCTGGGCTTGGTCCATACGCATATCGAGTGGTCCGGCACCCTGGATTGCAAATCCACGGCTAACCTCATTAAGGTGCGGTGACGATACGCCCAAATCAGCCAAAATAAGATTAAACTGCCGGCCTTCGCTGCTTAGCTGCTGGCTGGCGCTCAAAAAGTCCTGGTGGCGCAGATCTATGTTTTTGGCGCCAAATAACTTCTTGAGTTCTGTAACCGCTTTTGCATCACGGTCAACAAGAGTAGCTTGTGTGAGGCTTCCAGTCCGTGCAAGGATTGCTGAAGCGTGTCCGCCATATCCGGCCGTCAAATCAAGGTATGAATCCCCTTTTTGCGGATCGAGACACTGCAGGACTTCCCCGAGCAATACCGGTACGTGCTGTGTATGTGTATTTTGGTGTTTGTTTTGGTGCATCTTGGCTTGTTTTTGTTTCGGATTCCAGTTTCCTGTCCTAAAATCCAGTTTTTGTTTTTGCAAGGCCACCTAATCAGCAATCAACTTTTTGTGTTTTTTGTATAGTTTTTGTTTTTGTTTGGATGAAGCGATTTGTAAATTACAATTCGCCGCATCCGAGTTTGAGAGACTTATGTGTGAGGTGGAGTTTTGGGAGGTGTTTTGAGTAAGGTACTAGATTTTTTTACATGGTTTTCTATCTGGTTCCATGTGTTGATTGCCGAATAGGTGAACTCGATAACATGCTTCCCTGTTTTTAGACAGACTGAGCATTGTTGAACTTCTATTCGCTAAATTGTTAAGGATCAGTGGGTTTTAGGCTTCGGGAGCCATAATTCGCCAGTAGCGGCCAACGCCAACAGCTACGACATCACGCTGGATTCCTGCATAGTCGAGCAAATGCTGCTCGAGTGTGATGCGTCCCTGCTTCCCATCTGGCTGTTGCTCGATCTTACCCATCCGGAACTGGACGTTGAGATCGGCAATGCGCTCGTCTAGGATATCGCCGGCAAGCCGTGGTTCAACCAGATTATCCCAGACATCTTTTGGATAAAGATGCAGGTACTGGCCGAAGCCCCGGGTTATAACTGCCCCGCTGGCAAACTTATCACGAAGTTCCGGCGGTATAGTTAACCGTCGCTTATCGTCAAGCTTGCGTTCGAAGTAGTCTACCGTGGCCATTGGTATCCCTTAATGTTTGTGGAAGCTACTAGTGGTTTTTTTATTTTTTGGTTGGCAAACTGTTTTGCTTTACCTAACTTTACCCACTGACATGAGTGTACTACCCACCATCACCCCCCGCAATACCCTTTATATGAAAAAAGTGGTGTTTCTCACACCACTTATCCACAGAAGCATTACTAACTTATCTTTGCGTAGGTATATCGCCTACAAGATGCTCATTAACCTGCAGGATGTTATCTTGGGGATTAATCGTAGGTATATGATCTGGATTCGTAGTATGAGCGTACTTAAGTACTTCAGCAGCTGGAATAGTTACATGCCCGGCAGAATCTTCGCGCATTTTCTCTGCTAGGCTCAACTTTGTGTCGCCTAGATGAGCAATTTCTTCTAAATGATCTGGATTATTCATAGAAACTGACGTTTTATCATTGTTCATACCAGAAGGATTTATAGCCATCGCCACCAAGGGCATCACTGCAGCTACGCCTAGGGCAGCTGCAAGCTTGCCCCGATGATCGTTTACTTCTGCTTGTGCTTTTTCAAATAGTCGATCTAGATTTTTCATAGTAATATTTTATCAAGTTTATGTTCTGCTCGAACGGGGTGGTGTGCGTTGGGCTATGCTGTAGCTTACAAAGTGCTGGGGTGACTCTTCGCGCTCGCGGCGGATGGGGTTACTGGCCTCACCTGCCAGCTCAGAAGCCAAAGCTTTGGCCGGTTGGCCAATCAGCACTACACGGCTATTGAAGTGATCTGGCAGCTCAATCATACCAAGTGTAGCGGCGGCGGTCATCATAATGAGCCCCATGTGGCCGGCTGCTTCAGTGAGATTTTTGTTGATGGTATTTGTTTTTATTTTTTCTAACATTAAGCATAATTGTAGCAAATAATATTACTTTTGTCAATATTGTTATGGTTATATACTTTCTCTTTGTTTTTTAGAGTCTTAGGAAAACCTTTGCTGATCATTCTACGAGGTCCTGATAATTTTGCGGTAAGCAAAACTATATGCCGAACCCGAGCAAGCCTTCTTTAAAAATAAAAGCTTGCCCGGCGAGAAGCTATAAACCAGTTCGGATGACGCTTGTTCTAGCCCATGTTGGCGGGGTCCCAGGTGACACGTTCGCCATCGCTGAGGGAATCTAGTGCTTGCATATCTTTGCTGTTGAGCTCAAAGTCGAGTGCTTTGAAGTTGCTGCGGGTATGGTCTGGATTAGTAGAGCGCGGCAGCGGCAGTGTGCCATGCTGGATACACCAGCGTAAAGCCAGTTGCTGGGGTGTTTTACCTAATTTATTCGCGAGGTTCTCTACTACCCCGTCGCTGCCGCTGGATATCCTGTTCAGCGGGCTGTAGGCTTCAATCAAAATGTTTTGCTGCCGGCAGTACTTCAACAGTGATTTTTGCTCCTCATATATAAAAGGATGTAATTCAACTTGGTTTACTGAAGGTGTAAGCTGGCTGCGAGTAGCTAAATCTTCCAGGTGGTCGATGGTGTAGTTGCTGACACCGGTAGCTTTGATCAGACCATCTTTGTGAAGCTGCTCAAAGGCGCGCCAGCTATCATGGCGTTTGCTGGTAGCTGGCCAGTGGATCAGGTAAAGATCGAGGTAGTCTAGACCTAGTTTATCTAAGGACTTCTGGCAGGCTTTGAGGGTGCGGTCATAGCCCTGATCGTCATTCCAGAGTTTGGTAGTGATGAAAAGATCTTCGCGCGGGATACCGGACTCGCGGATGGCTTCGCCAACACCCTGCTCATTACCGTAGATTTTGGCGGTATCGACAATGCGATAGCCAACTTCGAGAGCATTGGCAACAGCTCTTTTAGCTGCCTCATCGGGTGCAACTTCCCAGGTACCAAAACCAATTTGAGGCACAGTCTGGCCAGTGTTTAAGGTAAAGCCGGCCACACTTACACCTCGATGACTACCGGTTCTCCGGTTTGTAGTTTTAGGAAAGTAATGCCCTGTCCGCCGAAAGTTTTTTCGAGCATGTCATAAGTCTGGCCGCGGGCTTCGTCGCTGAAGTGCCAGTCATGGATTGGCAGTATGTACTGCGGCTTGAGTTCGAGGGCCAGGTTTACTGCTTTGACCGTACTGCCCCAAGGTGCAGTAATGGGCAGCGCCAAAATCGCTTTGGTTCTATGAAAGCTATGGCTGTCACCCGGATTACTTAACTTGTCTAGGTAGTGGACGCCAATCTGTTGTGGCTGCGGGAAAAGCGGTTGGACGTTCTCGTGCGGCGCTTCAAAAAAGTTGATACCTTCTGAGGCTTCGCTGCTGGCTGCAATGCCCTCTTCGGCTAGCTGCTCGACGACTTCCGGGGTGGCTGTAATGCGGGCGTCAGGAAACTTGGCCGTCAGCTTCTTCATAAGCTCCATACTGATGTGATCGGGATGGCCATGGGTAATAATAATGTCATCAAGGTAGTCCAGGCTGTCGACATCGAGTGCTTCTTCGCTCATCATGCCAGGATCAAACAGTGCTGTGCGATTGACAGGTCCAGGCATTTCTACAAGTAAGCAAGAGTGCACGAACTTGGTGATTTTCATTAGATTTCCTCTTTTAATACGTAGCTAGTTTATAGCACCGCCGTGGTGACGAAGCTGTAAGAAAATTGACTCGATTAGCGGTATTCAGGATTAGTGAAATCAAAGCGGGCACCAGCGTCCCACTTAGAGCGTTGATTACCATAGGCTGGGATGCCGCCGTTGTCTTTTAGCAGTTTGGCGAGGTGCATAAGGTTCCAGGTCAGGAAGGTAGTGTTGCGGTTGGTGAAATCGTTATCGAAGCCTTCTTTGCTGCCGTCTTCTTTTTCATCACCGTAGCTGGCGCCCGGACCGACTTCGCCGATCCAGCCGGCGTCGGCTTGGGGCGGAATGACACATCCAAGGTGCTGCAAGCTATAAAGGATATCCATGGCACAGTGCTTGACGCCGTCTTCATTGCCGGTGATCAAGCAGCCGCCCACCTTACCGTAGTACGCGTACTGGCCCTCAGCATTGAGCAGACTGCTACAGGCATAAAGACGCTCAATAATTTTCTTGGTCATTGAGCTGTTGTCACCCAGCCAGATTGGCCCGGCGATGACTAGAATGTCGGTGGCTTCGACCTGTTTATATATCTTTGGCCATTCATCGGTTTTACTACCATGTTCGCGCATATCTGGGTAGACGCCGGTGGCAATATCCTGATCGATGGTACGGATAAGTTCGGTCTGCACGCCGTGTTTTTCCATGAGATCTTTACTGATATTTATCAAACGTTCGGTGTGGCTGGGTTCAGGTGATTTTGTCAGCGTGCCATTAAAAAAGATCGCGTTTAAACCGCTAAAATCGCGTTTCGCGTTATCGGTCATGTTGCCCTCCATAAGTCGTTAGTTCTAGCAGCTTACTATACTTGGTTAACGCGCTGACGACTGTGAGTTATTTCCGCTTGCTCTGCGTCCACGGTTAGCTCGCCTGCCTTTCAATATAGCTACCAGCGTGGCATTTATAAAGACAATGTAAACTGGGAAAAGGAGGCCAGAGATACGGGCCTGCGTAGTCGCTAACAAAGTAAAAATACCACCGATCATACTGAGGGTGAAAGCGGATAGCGTTTCTTCGTGGGGTTTTTGCCAGGCATGCTTAAGTGTGGGCAAGGTCGCTATAAAATCAATCACGACTGTCGCCGTTATTGCTACCCAGGGCTGCTTAAAGATAACCCAGAGAATTAGCCCGGTTAGCGCGCCCAGCTGGCATAGCACATCAAATACTTCGAACTTGCGGTCGCCACAGCGTAGCCCAAAGATGACTACAAGCATTGTCGCTAATGCGCCGGTTGCCGTCAGTACAGCACTCGGATACTGTTTATCGGCTATCGCAGCAGCCGTCGCAATACCCGTTAATAGTGACCAGTTAAACCAAGAAACTATGCGCGGCTTGGTTTTTCGGGCGATCACATCCCGAATATAGGGTGCAACGGCCGCTATTGATAAGAAACCACCTATTATTAAAAAGGCAGTTTTCACTACTTTTTCTCGATTAGATTCTTAGAACCCATTGCATATCCCATCGCCATAGTGAAAGCTATCCCCTGACTTGCTAATGTCGCGGCTAGCGAAAGTATAGGCCGAACTGGGTTCTCGCCTTGCTTGGAAGATGGTAGTGAGAGTGGTGTGAAGCTATATTGGGGGTTGGGTGGTAACGGGGAGGAAATATGAAGTAGATCCATGGCATGTTACTTCTTTTTGCGGTCGTGGTAGGCGAGCTGACGGCGGAGCTGGTCGAGGCGGACAATTTTGTTTTCAAAGCTTTTTAGGAGGCTGGAGTATTGCCAGTTTGGGGTGAGGATGCAGCCGAGTTTGCCCTGCTCTTCCAGGTATTCGGCTAGACTGAAGAAGTCGCCGTCGCCCGATACGATAATGGCTTTACTGTAATTGGGCAATTCTTTCATGGCGTGCAGCACCAGGTCGGCGTCGATATTGCCTTTGACGGGTGGCTTTTCTTTGTCTTCGTGGCTTTTATCTTTACCTACAGCATCATCCGGGCGGCTAGTATTTGGTTGGTTGGAGACGTCTAGCGTCGGCTTCAGGACAACCAGAAAACCGAGCTCATGCATATATTCGTACAGTGACTCATTTTCGCTCATGTAGCCGATGAACATGTAAGCTTTGGTGACTCCGTATTGATCAAGCAGGAACTGGCGGAATTTGCGCCAGTCCAGCTTCCAGCCCATGCGCTGGGTGCCGAGATTTAAGTTTTGGCTATCAATAAAAGCGTAGTTGCCCTTTTTAGGTCGGCGTCTCATGCCTTTAGTTTAACACTACCCGGCTAAGCGGTAATACTTACCTGGCATACATCTGGCCAGCCGCTTAACCTCACTAGCGATTATGATGAGAGCGGGTAGATAAACTAGCAGCGCTAAT
Source organism: Saccharimonadales bacterium (SeqCode) (assembly GCA_038199095.1). Lineage (GTDB taxonomy): Bacteria > Patescibacteriota > Saccharimonadia > Saccharimonadales > UBA4665 > JBBPZG01. The sequence goes on along the minus strand of JBBPZG010000033.1, from coordinate 13,555 downwards.
CCTAGTGGACGCCTCAGTGCATTAAGGATGAGGCCGAAGTGCGGTACCACCGTTGTTACCTGTCCTAATACAAGACGTGGCGGAAAAGTGGAATCTGCAGTATCAAGGGCGTCTCCTTGAGTAGTCAGCCAGCCAGTTGGTTGGTCTACGCGCATCAACCGGTGGGTTATGGTGACCTGCGGGTCAGCCGGACTTTGGTAGCTTATCACCTGTCCTGGCTGTAATTTGCTAGCGTCGGTAGGATCAACTATCACAGCATCGCCAGGGCGGAAAGTGGGCACCATGCTGGCCGTTTGGACGCTTAGAACCTGTTGCCCATGCAAGTGCCAGTTAAGTAGTGCGGCAGCTATGCCAAGCACGGTTACTATCAGTAAACTGCAGAATATTTTGCTAAGGGTACGGACAGGCCTGCTTAGTGATTGAAAATGACTTGGAACAGTACGCTTTTTCATTAATTTACAGCTGTAGCGCCAAAGCTAAAGTCGATATCACTGATAGTTGCGCTCGGTCCACTCACAGCATCACTGTCCATAGAAATCTGCAATGTGAAACCGGTTACCTGGCTGGCTATAAGCCTAGTCATCTGGCTAAGGGCAACACCACCGCTAGTAGTACTGGTAATTAGGTCCTGGAGGGTGATATTCTGTGGTGCACCGGCGCCAAGCGGTGACAGTATAACGTGCACTTTGCTAAGGTCGACATTGTCGGGGTTGCTGATAGGCTTACTGATAGCTAACTTGAGCGCTAGCGCCGTCGAACCGCCATTCTTTAAGTAAACCGGGTAGCCATTAAGTGGTGAGGGCTGGCCGCCGGGTATCAGGCTACTAAATACGTAGCCATCCAGCGAATTACTGTAAGTAGTACCGTTGCTACTTACCTGCAGGTTGGCGACAGCTGTTTGGATAGTATTGCCTTTGAGCACAGCCTGTTGGCTTTGCAGCGCGGCAAAAGTGACGCCACTGACGACGATAATGACAGCGCCCACGATCCCAATTGCACGGGCCAGCGCTTTAGTAGTAGTAAACCGTTTCATGACGAGCCTCCTGAAGTTAGTTGCCCTAGCATGCCAGCCACTGCATGCGCCGTCAATTTTATATTGCTTAAAGATTAAAAAGTTAATAATTAGGTAACCTGCAGGGGTCGGGGGTCTTTAATCATTGGTCATTATTTGAACAGCTACCGTAGATTATTGATACCGGGATCCTTGGCTACATGATCTAGGTAAAGGATCTAATAAAGCTAAATGCTCAAATAAAAGTGTCAAGCACGGGGTAGTTTTGCTTATTTATGTGTGGTGATAATGGCAATGATTTCAGGACCGTAGGCTTCCACTTTGCGCGGGCCAAAACCAGATATACCGAGTAGCTGGGTCGTGGTAGCCGGTTTGATTGATGAGACGGCGGTAAGTGTGGTATTGTGGGCAATCATAAAGGGCGCCACGCCATCTGTTTTAGCGCGGGCTAGCCGCCAGCGTTTGAGTTTTTCAAAAAGGGCTGGATCGGTCGTGACTGGAGCTTTTGTGAGAGCTGCTACTGGGACTTCATCTGCTATATCGGTTGTGGCTTCTGCCAACTGGTTAGAGCGCTGGCGCAAGTTAGCATCAAAGCTATCCATGTGGGGATGCATGGCCAGGGCCATGGCATTGAGACCTTGCAGATATAGACCATCGATAGAGCGTACCCGGGAAAGCGCTACATAGCCCATGCCGGGTGTGAATGCGCGGCTGAGATCAATCTCGGCGGCGTCCAAACTCATGCCCTGGCTCTTATGAATGGTAATGGCCCAGGCTAGCCGCAGCGGCAATTGTGATACTTCGGCCCGCACCCGGCCATCTTCGCTGAGGCTCCAGCTGTGCGGTTCTACGGTTAATAAACGTCCATTTAGCAAACGCACTACGGGCAAGCCGTTTTCGAAATCAATCACCTGCCCGCGGCTGCCGTTGACGAAACCTTCGCCAAAGTTATTGGCGACGAACATGACTTCGGCACCTTCTTTTAGTACTAAGTTGTCGGACACGAGCAAGCCTTTAGCCAGCTGTTCGAGTTTGGCCTTAGAGCCTTTCGTGGTTGCGTTAAATATGTGGCTTTTACCCGGCAAGGCTGCTAAATGGCGCTGGTTGATAGCCTCGACGTCGATATTGTGAGCATACAGCCTTGTCACCACTACTTCTTGAGCCGGTTGCCGGCCGATTCGTTCTTGAAGCAGTTCCCCGTGGTAGGATTCGATTTCGTCCCGCCGCATGGCTTCGAGTAGCTCGAGCAGGCTGTCGTTGTTCTGCTGGCGGTGCTGTTCGGTTATATAGCAGACCTGCAGGTTTAATTCTTCCCAGGCGGCAGATAAGTGTGCAAAATCGCCCGGCCCGCTCATACGGCTAACCGGCGGCAGCTGGAACAAGTCTCCGACTAAAACAACTTGCATGCCGCCAAAAGGCTTGTCATTCTCCCGCAACACTTTAGCCAGTTGGTTAATCATATCGAGCCGGTAGCCGTGCAGCATTGATATTTCATCAATCACCAGGATGTCGGTGCTATTATAGCGTTTGCTAAGTTTGTCACTGCCACCGAGGCGCTTGGAATCATCGGCAGACAGCTGGTCCAGAATACCCAAACCAGACCACGAGTGGATGGTTGTACCACCCAGATGACTGGCCGCAATGCCGGTACTCGCCGTCACCGCTACCCGCTTGCCATCACGCTGGGCCCGCTTAATAAACTGGTTTAGTACATACGTCTTACCCGCCCCCGGTGCACCAGTTAAAAAGACGTTCGCTCCGCCCATCATAACCGCTAACGCTTGCTTTTGCCGCATAGACTCCGATTGTAGCAGCTCCCATCCCCACAATGAAGTCATTATGCTGATGCAGCTGCGTGACTTAATAATTAGTTAATATTGATTACTTAACCTGACGTAGTCTAGGCTCTTCGGGTACAACCATCCATAGGGTGACATACGGGATGAACCCAGGTAAACCTCCCGGCAATAGCAAAACAAAGGCGATAATCCGGATAATAACCGGATCCACGCCAAAATAATCTGCCAGGCCGCCACATATGCCGGCAATCATCCTGTCATCGCGTGAACGGTATAGACGCTTCTTCATACAGGTATTATAGCAACCTACTCTTTGACGCTACCCAGCATGGCTGCTCTTATTATTGCAAAGTCTGCCTGCGGGATCTCGAACATGCCGAAGCGGAACATGTAGCCCCAGTGCGTTGTGTCTTTTATAAAGCTTAGGTCGCCTATCAGCGGTCTTATGGGCGTCTCTATACATTTATGAAACTCCATATTGCGCCGCCATGGCGCCCAGTCCGGTGCTACTTGAACTTGATAAAGCTCCTCGCCTTTCACCTGTCCTATCGCTGTAAAAGCCTGCAATGGCTCACCGTCTTTATAAGCTGTCTTAGGCGAATAAAATACCGCCCAATCCCCCGCCCGCAACCGCTTCAACCCATTTGGCTTACCATGCCCAGCCTGCGTAAAGCCGCCAGCCACTCCCCGCATCACATGATCCCTGCTAATTGTGTTTATCCAGTATTTCACACTTAAACTCCGGCCACGTGTTGGATTTTTTCAACTGCTACTTTAACGCTCATTGATTGAGGTAATAAATGTTCGAAGTCGTAGTCTAATTCGTCTCTGTGGATATACCACTTTTTCAGCTGTTCATATGGAATATCAGTAGCAACAGGCTTGGTGTCGTGTCGCCGCAATGTCTCTGCTAAGCTTACGTCAAAATAAAATGAATAATTCTCGCTTGGGTGTAATTTTACAAACTCGGCAAAGACAGTTTTGTAATCGTCTTTAATCAAAACACCTTCCAAAATGACATCGTATCCGTTGCGTAAGCATGTCAAAACGTCTTGCTGCACCAATTCATGAATTGCCTGAGAATTATTAAGATGACCAGCTGGCTTAAGCATAAAACGGTAATAATCAAGTTCGATTAAAGCCGTTTTTCGCTCACATTTTTCAAACAATGCTCTAGCAACAGTCGTTTTACCAGATGCCGACGGCCCACGAAGAATAATGAGTTTAGTGCCGGACATCTAAATTAATTGTGGGATCAACTCAGCAATTGCTACACGATTTTGGTCGGTGGTGTCACGGTGGCGGACGGTTATAGTGTCGGCTGTAAGGGTGTCGAAGTCAATGGTGACGCAGTAAGGAGTGCCGATTTCGTCCTGGCGACGATAGCGTTTTCCGATGTTGCCGTTATCGTCCCACATGACGTTGCCGAATTCTTTTTTGAGCGTGGCGTAGACTTCCCTGGCCTTTTCAACCAGTTCCGGCTTATTTTTTAGCAGTGGCGAGACGGCTACACGATAAGGCGCAAGCTCCGGCTTGAGTTTGAGCACGACACGTTTTTCGCCGTTAATTTCTTCTTCGTGGTAAGCATTCACCAGCACCGCCATTAGCATGCGGCCAACGCCCACTGAACTTTCGATGATGTACGGTATGAAGCGTTCCCGAGTTTCTTCTTCAAAATATGACAAGTCCTTACCGCTCACCCGCTGATGATTGCTCAGATCATAATCTGTGCGATTGTGTGTGCCCCATAACTCTTTAAAGCCTTGAGGATATTTGAAGTAAATGTCATGTGCAGCTGCTGCGTAATGGGCGCGTTCATTCTCGGCGTGCTCGTGCCACTGCAAGTTTTTTTCCGAAATACCGAGGCGTTCAATGCAAAACTTCCAGGCAAATTCACGCCATTGTTCGTATGTTGCTTCTTGGGTGTCAGCTTGTATAAAGTACTGCATCTCCATCTGTTCCAGTTCGCGCACTCGGAAGACAAAATCACGCGGACTGATCTCGTTGCGGAACGCCTTGCCAATTTGGGCTATTCCAAAAGGCAGTTTGGCGCGCATGGTTTCGCGCACATTCTCATAATTTGTAAATATCGAACCGGCGGTTTCTGGGCGCAAGTATGCCACTGAACTCTCATCTTCAACTGGGCCGACCCAGGTCTTCATCATCATATTGTATTTTCGGGGTTCGGTCAGCGTGTTTTTACCGCAGACTGGGCAGGCTTTATCCTTGAGCAGTTCGGTGAGTTCCGCGATGTCGGTTGAATCGGTATCTGCCAAGTGGTCGGCCCTTAATCTGGCGCCGCAATTTTTACAGTCAACTAGCGGATCGGTAAAGCCGGCGATGTGGCCGCTGGCTTCCCACAGTTTAGGATTTTGGATAATTGCCCCGTCCACGCCGAAAATATTATCGTGTTCGCGGACCATGGCTTTCCACCAATCCTGTTTGATATTGTTAACCAGTTCCACGCCTAATGGGCCGTAATCATAAAAGCCCGCTAGGCCGCCATATATTTCACTGGCCTGGAATACAAAGCCGCGGCGCTTGCATAAACTAACAATAGTTTCCAATGACACATCACTCATGATGAGAGTATTATAACAGATTGCCCTCTGGGATTAAGCTGCTCATATAGGCATGGATGGCATTCGTTTAATGGGCCGACCAAGACTACGTAGGATCTCTATGCATAGTGAGTTCGCATGGGTCCTGAAACACGCGCCTTGAAACAAGTTCAAGGGCTGTTCAGGATGACATTTCTAGAGTCGAATATACGATGTTAGCATAGCGCGGACCAGGGGCGCGATATCTGGAAGGATAGCCGCGATGCCGTGAACCTGCCCGATAACATGCGGTTCATGGCTGCTAAACATTAACCGCAGGGCTTTAATGTGGCCGGCCGTAAAGGTGCCGTTTGGATTTATTGCGAAGGCGACATCATCAAAATCAAACGTATAAGTAGCCTGCTGGTCGAGCTTGCGGCCGGCAATGTCGCTGTGCAAATTGGGGGCATGTCCACTCAAGCGCAGCAATTGGGCTTCAAACCATAGGCGGATAAGGCCGGGATCTATAGCAGGGTCATCCAGCACTTGGAACGATTGTTCAAGCAAAGAAAAATAGGCAGCTTCGGGCTGGTCCTCAGTCGCTTTGTTGACTTGTTTGATAAGTTCATAGCCCAGTTGCACACGGTCGATATCCTGGATAATGGTGCCGTAATGCTTATCCAGGCGGGTCGAAACAAGCGTGCCGATTTCGCCCTTGCCGCGGATGTAGGTAACGTCGCTGACGCTGAATAGTTCGATACCGCCGGCCAGCTTGCTCTTGATTTTGCGTACGCCGCGGGCCATTAAACGCAATTTACCGTGCTCTGGGGTGAGAAGTGTAACAATGCGGTCGGCCTCGCCGTAGTTAGTGCGGCTCAGCACGATGCCTTGGGTGAGTAACTGCTTCACGCCGCCGCTACCGTTATACGCTCGTCGATATTTGCTAATAATTGCCGGAGTGAGGTCGTGGGTTTATACAGATAGGCCGCGATGCCGAGTTCCTGCTTAAAGAGTTGCCAATTGGCCGCAAACTCACTGATAGGAACCTGAGTGTGGGCGATCACCGGAATGTCCTGCCATTCACCGTAGGAACGGAATTCGTAAAGAAACTCAATACCTGAGTGCTCGATAAGCTGTAGCTCTAGCACTACGAGGTCAGGAGTCTGCTGATCGGCCGATAAGACTGCCGCCTGAGCACTGGCGCACGGCACCACGCTATGGCCGCGGCCCACGATAGCATGGTGATAGAGTTTAGCCAGCACACGGTCCGGTTCGATAAGAAGTATGTGTGCCATCAGCTACCTTTCAGATTAGCTGCAACTGGTTATTCGGCTGCAATACGGTAGCCAGGCCGTATAGCCGCCGGTGGCGCGAAGCCTGGAGGTTGAGGTGCATGGCCCGCAGGATGTTATCGGCCACGAAGATACCGGCACCGCTGGTATGCGTCAGATTCAGGAGGGGCTGGCGGCTTTTGGCCTGCAGCTTGCGGCCGCGCCGTAGTACCTCATGGCTCAACTGCTCCGCGTCAGTATATAATCCCGCGACGATACCGTAACGGCTACGGTGAGTGGCTAATTGCAAGGTCAGCTGGCGGGTCTCCAAGGCTGGCAAGGCTTCGATAAGCGCCGCTCCCAGACTCACCAGCGCCGACTGCAATCCCTCGCGGTGGGCCTTGACAGTACCATAACGGCCGGCAATATCGAGTTCGAGCGTTACGCCGTAGTTGCGGGCTAAGGCGGACAGTTGCTCGCCGGTGTCGTACAGTACCGAGGAGACTGACACAGCTTCATAATCTAATTGTTGGGGCTGGAGGGCCAGGCGAATGCCGAGCGCATAGTTATCTAGCAATCGCAGAGCCATGTCAGCTGTGGCCTGCATACCAGCAAAGTCAGCATGGCCGCTAAGCAGTCCCTGCTCTGCCTGCCGGCCAAGCTGTATCAGCGGTAGTTTGAGCTCTTCGGCCACACTTAATAGCAGCTGCTGTGACAAAATTGGCGATCCAGCTACCCTACGCGGCATGAACGATGCTACCCTCACTTACTACATGTAAGTATAACTTACATGTAGTTCTTAGGCACGAGTTCTTGGTTCTTAGAACCACACCCAAGCTACCATCCCATTGTCATCTAGGATGACAAGATAAAGATATATAGATCAAATTCCAAGAACTAGTGCCTAAGAACTAATCAGGGTGAAAAGCTGAGGTTAGGCAAAATATTATTAGCAAAGTCACCCGTGAACTGGCTACCTTCGGTCCACAGCTCTATCGTACCTGCCCTGAGCGGCAGCACGACCATAACACCGGTTTTTTGGTTTGGCAGGCCGCCATTTATTTGAACACCGACTATTTTAGGCAACTTCGGAAGAGCGTATGGGGTAATAGAAGATGGGTTTTCGGGATTCTGCTGTAAATTACTCAGGTTTTTAAGCGCCTCGGCATATGACTGGTTGATCACCTGCATGCGGAAAGCAAAAGTTGAGTTTTGATCAGTCAGTGAGGGTACGACACCGGGATAAAAATAGCCGTCTACCTGTGCGTTGCCCGAAGTGCCGGTGCTGTCGACCACGCCGCTCCAGGTTTTAGGATAATTAAGGACGATGCTGCCGTAGGCTTCCGGCCCGATATACGTCTTTAGTGGTTTCTTTTCGGTTTCGGCGAACTGTTTATCTTTGGAGGTACTTTCCTGCTGTTTTGCTACGGTTACGGCGGCTGACACTTTTTGGTCGGAATTAACTTTGTAATCTTGCCGGCTGGTGAAGGCCCATGCTCCAAAGCCTATGGCAGCTACCAGCAATACCGCGCACAAGATCAACGAAATACCCACACCGCTCACTGCCCCATTTTGGTTATGCTTTACCATACGACTCATCTTACTTTAGGAGGTGGGAAATGGCAACTGGGAACTGGGAACTGGGAACTGGGAACTGGGAACTGGGAACTGGTGATTGTAAGGTACCCCTAAAAAGTATCGAGGCGTTTAACCCTTTGAAAGCAGTAATGAGTGGCAGATAACTATTGGCGGCTAGTTGCTAGTTCCTAGTTACCCTTTAACGGTACCTATAGAGGAAAACTCCCTTACTTTCCTTGGTTGCCTTCACATCAGGAATTTGGAACGCAAAGCTGACTAGTTTGACGGGTTTATGATTATATTGTATACATTTTTTATGCAGCTTACCCATATATCTGGGCAATAAAAATACGAATATAGCCGAAGCTTCTGCCCACGGTTTTTGCCAAAAGTCACCCCATATAACCTGCACTTGTGTGCGGTAACGACGAGTACGTAACCAAGCTATAAGGGCTAAAAGTGGGTTAAGCTCATAGCCGACTGCGTAGTAACCCCGCTTAGCCGCAGCCAGAAGAACTTTGCCATCACCGCAACCTAGCTCCAGCAATGTCTCGCCCGGCTTTAGATCGGCTAACTTCAAGGCCGCAACTACCTGGGGGTTGAGGGTCGGTAGGTAAGGGGCGCCAAAAAATAGTACCCCCGCGAAACAGGCTAATACCGCCAGAACAAAGACGGTTAGCCAAACCATCAGGTCGCGTCGTTAAACTTAGCCTGTAGTTCACGGACTGTATTTTCGGCGTTAGTGAGGTAGATTTCCAACTGCTTAATTAGCTCAAGGCCGCGCTGGTAGTGCTGGAGTGCCTCGTCGACGCCGAGGTCTTCGTGCTGCAGTGCAGCAATGACGGCCTCTAGCTCATCATTGAGCTCCTGATAATTAGGTGTGGCTTTGGTCATGCTGTTCCTTTGCTAGGCTTAACGGATGTATGAGGGGAAACAGTGGCGCTAAAGCGGCCATCGGCTAATTGTACCTCCACTATATCATTGGCGGTAACTGCCTGGGCGCTACGCACGGCATTCTGGCCCTGTCTTACAATAGCGTAACCACGCCGCAAAATAGACTCGGGGCTTAGGGCAGCTAGAAGCTCGGCACGGCGCGTTTTAGCCGCCCTACTGCCGGCTAAAACGTCCAGCACCGCCCGCTCAATGGTCTCCGCCTGAAAGGCTAGGCTCTCACGTGCAACTCGTAATTGGCGCTGGCCAGTCTGTTGCAGCTGGAGCGTAAAAGCTTGTAGCTCCTGTAGCCGCTGGGCGCGGTCAGGTACGAGCAATTCGGCGGCATTACTTGGCGTGCTGGCCCGGCGGTCGGCGGCTAACTCCGCGAGCGATACGTCTATTTCATGCCCGATGGCGACTAGGGTCGGCACCCGGCTGGCTGCCACGGCACGGGTCACGCGCTCATTGCTAAAGGCAGCCAGGTCTTCGGCGCTACCACCGCCACGGATTAGCACCAACACATCAGGTGGCTCGGCTTCGGCATTAAACTGCTCCAGGGCCGTTACGATTTGCAGCGGCGCGACTTCGCCCTGCACCTGTACATCAATCAACTGAATATCGAGCCCTTGCCAGCGCGCCCCAATGACTTTGATAAAGTCGGCGTAGGCTGCCGATTGTTTGGAAGTAATCAAACCAATCTTTGTCGGAGGATACGGTATTGGCCGTTTACGGCTTTCATCGAAAAGCCCTTCGGCGGCTAGCTTAGCCTGTAATAGCTGGGCGGCGCGCTTAATAGTCCCCTCGCCCGCCGGTTGCATACTGACAACATTAACGCTAAAGCCATACAGATTGTGCAGCCGCGGCTGACCGCGGACGCGCAGCAACATGCCGTCCTCGAGCGGTCCCGGTAACTGGTAAACCGTACCAAAAAACTTGACAGTTGCGGCTTCGTCCTTGAGGTCGAAGTAGACCCAGCGGTTTTTACTAACGCGTAAATTGGCTAACTCGCCGGTAATGACTAAATCCGGATAGGCGTAGTCTAAAGTCTGGTTAAAGAGTGCGACGAACTCACTGACACTGAGTTCGAGACTAGCTACTTTAGGTTGCATGTGGCCCTTTTAGCGACCCTTTGCTGCGGTGGAGGTTTTGCTGGTACAAATAATAACCGGGCGGAAGCTGGATTATGGTATTCACCACCCGGTACATTACCGTTACCGGCAAGCTAACTCCGGGCGGAATGCCCGTACTCGCCAGCACCGCGGTCATTAGTGCCTCGTAAACACCTACTCCTCCAGGCAGCACCGATACTAGGCCGGCAAAGTTAGCGATTGCATACGCCAGAATTACCGCACCAAGATTTACGATGTGCCCGAAAGCAATATAGACTACATAGATAGCCAGGACTTCCGTGGCATTAGCTAGCAAAGCATACCAGAATGGTGCTTTAAGTTTTGGGTAACTATCTTTAATCTCCTGGTAACTGTCATGGAAATCATCAAACACTTCCCTCGCCCGGCTGATATTGATCGTTTCGGGATGCTTGGGACGGACGAGTTGGATGAGCCGGTTTAAACCTTTAGTTACTCCGGTAAAAAAGCTATTGATCCGTTGCTTGCTACCGACAATGTAGACAAACCCAATAGTACCAACCAGTAGTAACGTCGATAGCGAAGCGGCCACCAGAATCGTTAAATTGCTGACCCGCCCCATGACGGCCAGACACAGCAACCCAAACACAATCAGCACCTCAAAGGACACAAACGTCAGGCCTAACTTCATAACCTGGATAAGCGTTGCTTTGCCGCCGCTAATTTTATCGTCACCGCTCAAGCGGACACCGAAGTATGACAATCCCGTCACGCCGCCACTCGGAAACACGTGATTCACAAAGTTTAGTTCGACAGCTGTTTTATACAGAAATTTATAGGGTAACTTGTTGCCCACTAAGGCAAACAAGCCTTGATACAGCTTGGCCTGGGCATGATAGTTCAGGATTTCCACGGGAATTATCAAAAGCAGCGCCCAGCCGTTTACCTTGCCTAGATTGCTGATGGTAGCACCCACCTGATGCCGCAGTGCGTAAACCAGCACCGCCAGCGCTACAAAGGTAACGATATTCAGTACCAGCTTCCACCGCCGCCTCAGCCATGATCTATCCTGCATGGCATCCATTATACGCGACCCAAGTTTAGTAGCCCAACTGCCGCTAGCTAGATTAAGGAAACAAATCTTATTCGACTAAAGATAGGGCATGATTGACAGCCTGACCCACTCGCGGAATATGCTCCGCCTTGATACCGCCAATGTTCAACCTGGAATTAGGCAGCGCCAATATGCCCTGGGTTTTTAGATAAGTCCGCTGATCGGCTGTGAAGCCTGCTTGCACAAGACGCGTAAATAGTCCCCTACCAGACCAGATATGACTAAAATCTGCCCGACCGACATAAAGCTCATCTGACAATGCTTCACGGCGGGCCACTAGCTTTTGTCGCATACTCTCCAGCTCGGTCACGTATTCATAAGTGTACGCTTCTGAATCTAGAACTAATGCGACTGCCAGAGCGCCGAGGCGCGGTTGGCTGGAAGACGTACCGCGCACTTCCCGTTGAGCGGCCTGTTGCAGACGGGCCTGCTGTTCTACACTAACGCGCTTAGCAGCATTTAGTATATACAGTGCGCCGATCCGTTCGCCATACAAGCCCATATTTTTTGAAGCCGATACGCAGGCCAAAGTCAGTATGCCTTTAGCGGCACTTTGCCGAAGCACATAGCTGTCTTCGGCGATACCATTTGCCAACCCCACATAAGCTGCATCAATAATTAATGGGAAGTCCCGCGAGCTAACCATCTCCAGAACCTCATCCCACTGCTCTGGTCTTCGGTCGACACCATCATCGTTATAGCCGCTCGCTTGCACCAAAACGGCACTGCTATCGGGGCTCTCCTCTAGAAGCTTCATGTACTCCTGGTGATTGTAATACCTAATCTCCGGCTTAAGGTGCTCGTAGGTGCGTATCGAAAAATCACTGCCGAATACATTCCTGTGATTTGCCCAGCCATCATCAAGTATCAGCGAGGGTTGCGCCTCATCTCCGGCATCAATAAATTTATGAAGCACGCTACCTGCCAGGCGAAGAGCGCCGGTACCGCCCGCAGCCTGGACCGCCACCATTCGGTCCTGCATCGCTTCGTACAAATCTTCGCGGAGAACAAATTTAGCTAGCGACTGCAAAAACCGAGGATTTCCAGCCTGGGTCTGGTAACCGTACTCTCTGTTTTGCATAATTTGTTCCAGAGCTCTTGGATAGGCGTGCTCGATAGCTGTCGGCCGCCATACTTCTCCAGTCACCGGATGCCTTAATTCTCCTACGGTAGTATTTATCGGGTCATTGTGTTCCGCTTGCATCCCGGGCCAGGCTTTATTGACCTCCATAATTGGATCTAGCGGTGCCGGTTGTAATTCTCTGTAAATTGCCATAGTAGCTAAGTAGTATGCAAGTTTGCTTTAACAGATGCAAGCATAAGCAATCTGTAATTATGGATCCTGAAGACTTTTGTCAGCTATACTGGAGGGAATGCAGAGTTTACTGATTTTGGGGCGGCAGCCGGCGCTGGGTTTGGCTGAGCTGGAGAGTTTGTATGGCGCGGACAAGCTACAACCAGTTGGCCAGCAAGCCGTTATTGTTGATGTCGATCCATGCCTGTTGGCTTTTGATCGTCTCGGTGGCAGTGTTAAATTTTGTAAGCTTTTGACTACGCTTGATACGGGTGTATGGAAGCAGGTTGAGAAGTTTCTGATTCAGGTTTCGCCAGGCCAGAGCGCAGCGATGCCCGAAGGCAAAATGCAGCTAGGACTAAGTCTATACGGTTTTAATGAATCGCTGCAGCGCATTGAAGCCACGGGCCTGAGCCTCAAAAAGGCCATCCGTAAAACCGGCCGGTCGGTGCGCCTGATACCCAACAAAAGTACCGACCTCAACTCGGCCCAGGTGCTGCACAATAACCTAACTAGTCCAAATGGCTGGGAGCTGGTTTTTGTACGTGACGGCGATAAAACTATCGTTGCCCAGACCGTTAAAGTCCAAGATATCGAAGCCTACACCCGCCGTGACCGTGAACGGCCAAAGCGCGACAGCAAAGTCGGCATGTTGCCGCCTAAACTCGCCCAGATCATCATCAATCTAGCTGTTGGTGCTATAGCGGAAGACAAGCTAGAGTCAATCTGTGAAATACCGGCCGGGCAAGAAATTCCCCGCCCCCACCTTGGCCAGAATATTTTAGACCCTTTTTGCGGCACTGGCGTTCTGCTGCAAGAAGCTCTGCTAATGGGCTACGCCGTGGAAGGCACTGATTTAGAACCCAGGATGATTGAGTACGCCCGGCAAAATCTGGACTGGCTGAGAGAGCTTTACAACTTGGAGG
>JBBPZG010000032.1:0-5602 GCA_038199095.1 Saccharimonadales bacterium (SeqCode) | reverse complement strand
CCTTTTGGTTTGCGCCTAGTGCAGTACCGGTGCCGACTTGGATATCGCCATATAACGCGTTGGTGCCCTCTTTATACTTATCGTACTGTGCAAAGGTTGAGGGGTCGGGGGCCTGGGGTCCAGTGGAGCTGCTGGAAGCGCCAGCTGCCGGCCCGGCCGCACCACTTTGCTGGCCGATACTAAGCTGCCCTAAGTTCTTGGCTGTCGGCTCGCTGCCCACACTACCCACGCTCAAGCTGCTATCACCACTTGTCGGCTGCTGCCTGTTGGCGTTAATGTCCGCCGCATTAAGCGACCCGGCGCCGTCATCTACCACTTTCTTTAGGCTATGATGGCCTTTGGCTAACAAAACCCCGCCGCCTGCTAACACCAGCGCTACGACCACACCAAGCCCGATTCCAACCACTTTTTTGTTTTGCATAACTTCCCTGCCATTATAATCAACCACGACTCTAATCACAAGCAGGCCATGTATAGTAAGCCTAAGTATAGAGCTTAACTAATAAGCATAGCCCGGTTGCACAATCTGTTTGAAGCTAAACTACAAGGATTAGTAAGCGCCGGTGATAACCATGTAAGTTGGGCCGGAGTTGCCAACGTGGTAGTACATCCAGTCAGACTCGGCAGGAGTGATGCGGACACAGCCATGGCTGTACGGATAGGTCGGGACCTGGGTATCGCCGTGGACGAATTTGCCACCACTAAAGTGTCGTGGGTTGTACATGTTGCCCTTACCATGACTCTGCGGATTGGCGTTGGCAAACTTACCTGCGGTTTGTTTGTAGCAGCCTTCTGGAAACTGGTTGCTACAGTACCAGCCAAGCGCGGTGCCTCCCAGCATATACGCACCATTAGGTGTGGGGTAGCTAGGACGGCCAGTCGAGACCGGGATAACCCGGACATAGTGGCCGTTCTCGACATAAAACATCACCTGGCAGTGCTGCTGGACCAGTAAATATGTGGAGTGGCCATTAAGCCTAGGTGCTGGGATCTGGCTAACACTACTATAACGCTGGTTGTACGCCCGTAGTTTTCCAAGTAATTCGCTATTCACAGTTGTCCGTTTGGCTGTGTAACCGCTGATGACGCGGAAGGCACAAAGTCCCTGGGCAGTCTGCGGACCAAACTGGCCGTCTGCCGGACCGGCCGGTATATTAAGATTGCTCATGATCCGCTGGGCTTGGGTAACTGAACTCGCAGTAGCTACAGAAGTAGATTGCGACAGAGCGTAGCTACTCCCCGTACTTACTAACATAGTCAAACCAACAGTTAAGGCTGCCAACGTACGACGTACATTCATCAAAAAACTCCTGCTCATAATGTGTTGACTATTCTAACACATTAAGCAAATATAAGCAAGGGCTTTTTACTGAACCACCCACACTTTCCACATCACCACCGTCATCTCGAGCTTCCGTTCTCCGTAGCAAGACTGCGAAGGATAAATGCCGAGAGATCTCGTAAGCCTGCAATGAGTGTAACGAGATCTCTCACTGGCATTCGAGATGACGAAGTGTGGGTGGTTCACGGCTTTTTACTATGTAAACCGACAGTAATCCTGCTTATTGAACCCACTGCACATCTCCTGCCGGTAGTGAAAGCCAGTTTGGTGAGTACGTGGCAGTAGTTCTTGTAAGGAAACGTAACTGTAGTTACGTTGACGAGCAAAACTATTGCCACGTGCCGCCAAGATGGGTTGTAACGGGGAGGAGATATGCAATGGGTTCTATGTACACGCCAGCTAATGCTGATGTATGCATGATGAAGCTAGTAGGATACTTTTAGCGGTTATTATTTAGAAAATAACAGATGAGTATTCTATAATTGGTAACATGAAAGGTCTATTGGAGGAAATTCAGGATATACCAGCTAAAGCTCGGGAGTGTCTTAATACTAACAAAGATCTAGTCTTGCCTAGGAATGTTCCTTACATCGGTATGGGCTCTTCATATTACGCTTCACTCACTCTTTATTATTGTGGTGCAGCTATTCTCCCGCAAATTGCTTCAGAATATTACTACTACTTGGCTCCAAACGTGCAAAAGATTGGCGTACTTATTTCACAGTCAGGGGAAAGCTCAGAAACTGTGTGGAACCTTGAAAAATTCCAAGAAGTGATATCAGTTACCAGCAATCCGGAATCTGCACTCGGCACTGCTCCCAACGTGACTAAAGTAGTTAAATTATCCTCAGATCCTGAGCAGTACTCTTCCACCAAGTCATATGTTAATACGCTCATTACACTTTATCTTGGTCTCGGTATAGACCCTTCGTTAGCTGTTGGTGCCTTAGAAACAAGGTTCGATGACTTAAAAGATGCAGCCAAGAATCAAGCTGCTCAAATTGTAGACTATATACAAGGCCGTTCTGCTAAAGGTCTATACGTCGTAGGGAGCGGGCCTAACCATGGCACAGCTTTAGAAGCTGCATTGACCCTTAGTGAAACAACAAAACTAACCTGGGTTGGCATGCCAGTTGCCCAATATGACCATGGCCCGAAGGAAACAGCCGACGATACTGTTGTGCTACTACTGAATGCGCACGGCAAAGATGCAAAACGAATTACAGCTCTCAAAGAAACTCTCATATCTAATAGTAATGCCCTAGTTGTGGAGTTTGACGAAAATTTACCTGAAATTCTTAGCCCAATTCTCCTGATTGCTAAGTTAAACTGGACTATGAATTTTCTAGCAGATGAGATGAAAGTTGGAGATACGTTTAGGCTAGGTGGCAAAGTAACTACTGTTAGCGAAGAAGCTAAATAAATCGCAAAGGTTAAGCCCCTTACTTGAGTATAATTTTCCAATTGAGGACAAACAAAAAAGACCTTTCGTTGGACAAAAAATCTCTTATGGTGGAACACTCCGAAAAAAGTTTACACCAAATCATTAAAGAGTTTCAGCGTTGGCGATTTATTATCGGTGAGGATTATAGGCGATATGAAGTAGAAAATCGCTCTAACAGGTTGGTCCATAAGCCGTAGTGTTATACCACTGACTTATTGTACTAGTTATAGTCTAGCGATTGATACCAAGCCAACCGGCGGCACGTGCTATAACGCCACGTCTGGTGTTGCTCCGGTTCTGCCGCTGAAGCAGCCTCTGCGGCTGCTCTACGCTCTTGCCATACTTCGTTAATTCGAGCGTTAAAAGCATTGAATACCGCACTGTCGCCGTTAGCTTCTGGTCGAGCACTAACTACCACCCATGGGTACGTAGGTTGCCCGCTATCCCCACTCTGCTTAGTCATATGATAAATTTCACCTCCGAATTGAGGGTCGTTCACCATACCTGTAGCTCTAAGTTGACGTCGGCTTAAGGCCCGAGCTATAACATCTGCGTCTTCGGCATTAAGAGGCTCGAGTAAGGTGACCTGTACGCCCTCAAACTCTCTAGATACCTCAAACAAAGTACTAGCCTCTCTCATAAGCATAGCTTCTACCATAAAAGGCTCAAAAGCTACTTGTCCTTCACGTTCTGCTGGTGCTGCTGGCATGAGTCTCCTAATAATTTGCTTACTTGACCAGATTATAGTAATAAATATCACTTTTGTCAATTATTCGATTTGCGGGATAAATTCTGATTATTACCGGCTGAAAAACTGGCATAGTGTAAACAGCTTCTGTTTTTTGACGAAATTTTTGGGGGCCCGGAAGGAAAAGTTTACACCCCGAAAACTAGCCCCATTTTCTCCTTACTAAACACAAAAAGCGGTCCGAAAACCGCTTTAAATGGCAATTTGGTGGAGCTGGTGGGTACTGCCCCCACGTCCGCCGGTTTATCTTGGTTAGTCGTCTACAGGCATAGTTCGTTTTACTGTCTTTTGAAGTGAGTATTTAAACAAACAAACATCTCATTCCAGCAATCCAAAGTCTTAGCAGCTAGCTAGGATAATTCTAGCTGAGCGTCCAGATGATATAGCGCGCCTTTGCGTTATCTGGAGTCACGCTCGGCACGGCATTAGTGATTAAACTAAGCTGTTGCGAATGCTAGTTCACGCTGTCCGAGGACTGTGTTCACTGCATCGCTAATAGAAGTTTTTGCATCTATTGTAGTTTGCCTATACGCTGACAAGCGACCTGCTGATCTAACCGATAAAGTCCAACGTCGAGCTTAAAATTCAGCCCCGCGTCGAGGCGTACGAGCCTGTCTCGTTTTGCCGCTGTAGCGGCAAAAGCTTCGACCTAGCTCTACGCTTCTCCTCTCAAAACTTCAAAATGTTTCACATTTTAAAGTTTTGGAGCGCTGCAATTACGTCTGTTTGCAACTTTGTATATTATATCACTTATGTCAATATTTATCTAACTAAAACAATCCAAAGGGTGTTAAAGAAAATAAATTAGCGGTTTTGCGGGTTGTCACAAAAACCAGGAGGCAATGGCGGCCCACTAGAAATTATAGGTTCACCTGGGGCAAAGGTCATAATTGAGCCGACATGACCAGGCTCTTCATTACCATGCGTATCGTTAATATTTGTTACCGGCTCTTTATGGAAGCGATCATCTAAGCGGATTACACCATGTTTAGTAGTTGGCTCAGCTCCACAATTGTAATAAGAATATTCATTACCCTCTTCTTTGGCATGAACCGGTGCTTCTACTACTTTAAGTGAGCTAAGGGTATGCCCCTCTTGGACAAGACCAAATTCACGTTTCTTACCGTGGTCTTTCGCCACTATGGGCAGGGAAAGAATATGTGTGGCTTTGCCTTTTTTACCCTCACCTGTTGTCCATTCAAAATTATGCCCTGGATCTACTTGCACGCTCTGGTGGTGTAAGATACGATTTTTAATAACCCGGGTAATAGGTACGTGACGGCGGGGCTTATGGCTTGACTTCGCTGCGGCTTCAACCGGTGTCGCACTCAAGGCAAGCGTACCAACAGCTAATCCAGTTTTTATAAAGCTAGCTAATCGATCCGGGCTGTAGCCGCCAAATTTTTCAAACTTCTGATCCACAGTAAAACTCCCAATGTTATAAAGTGATTATACTTTAAGTAATAGAGCTTGTCAAGTAGCTATGCTACGATAGTCGGATGGGTATTGCTGATAAAGTACAAAATACGCCTGAGCTGCCTTGTAGTGATAAGCTCTCGTTTGATACGAAAGAGCAGGCCAGCGCGACAGCCATGGTAACCGCCTGGCGTTACGGCACGAAGGTGCGCCCGTATAAGTGTCGGCATTGCGGGTTGTGGCACCTCAGCAGCACTTAAAATTATAGTAAACGGACGGGCACTCCGTACGCGTAGACCTTTATAGAGGAGTGCAGTTTGAGATGGAAATTGATAATCTGAGCGTTTAGCGAAGAATATATGCCGAACCGGAATCCTTCCTTCCATAAGAATAATAGAATGATGCCGCGTGAAGCTATAGCACTGAGTGGAGCCGTACTTGGGTACGGTGAAACGAAGCGCGGAAATTTACGCTCAAAATGTGCCCTCTATATGAACCCATTTCAAAACAACTTCTGAGGCAGAAACTGGATGATTTTCGAGTCAGAAAAGCTAAGATGTGAGAAAGCGTAACGGTGTTACGGTGACGAGTAGTTTAGCTTTTGTGGCCGGAAAGGGCCGGTTTCTGGCCAGAAGGTTGTTTTGAAATGGGT
>JBBPZG010000031.1:0-3599 GCA_038199095.1 Saccharimonadales bacterium (SeqCode) | reverse complement strand
TTTGAGACTATGGGAGTAGAGGTATGTCTCTCGGGTACTGCGTGTTCGTATGGGTCCTGAAACTAGTTCAGGATGACATGCTACAGGAGGAGTGCTACGCACAGCTATTGACTGGGTCCCGGCTTTCGCCGGGATGACGTGAAGAGGTAAGGTCTTTGCTGAGGTGTGGGTGGGGTCCTCCGATCACGCGCCTTGAAACAAGTTCAAGGGGCAGGTGGAGAACGACACTTGTGGGGTCGGTTTGGTGTGACGATTGGGGGTTATGCTTACTGGCCGCAGAGTTTGTGGCAGTATTTTTGGGTCAGGTCTTGATGATCCTGCAAATTTGTCGAGAAGTGCGTCGTACCATCATCGCCGGTTACAAAGTATAGCCAGCTTGTGGCTGCCGGATGGGCGGCCGCTGCCAGCGAGCTGTTGCTCACCGTACTGATCGGGCTTGGCGGCAAGCCTGTATGCAACAGCGTGTTGTACGGAGAATCGTACGTTAAGCTCGGGGAGCGGCCGGCCGTAATCGCGCCGTAGCGGGCAGTCACGTCAGAACCAAGCATCATGCCCGCTTTCAATCGGGTCAGAAAGACCTGGGCGGCCTGGGCTTGGTCATCAGGCTTATTGACCTCTTGGTCCACGATTGAAGCCAAGGTGAGACCTTGGTAGGTCGTGAAGCCCTGGGCGGCAAAAGCGGCCTGGACGTCCGGCGTCAGGTGCTCACCCATAGCCATCAGAGACTGTCGGAGAATGTCGGCGGCCTTGGTGCTCTGGTCTTTTTGGAATGAATCCGGCCACAACAGGCCCTCCAGCGTATTATCCGAAGCCGGCTTATAACCGAGCGCCGGCAGATCGGCGTACTGGGCTGGCTGCAAGGCAGCATCAACATCGGCTGGTGAAAAACCGTCATTTATAAGGTCGGCGCGCACCTGGTCAATGCGCCGGCCGGGTAAAATCGTTACCAGCCGGGTAGTAACCTTCCCCTTTGTTAACGTAGTAACTATCGAGGTAGTTCCCTGGCTCGGCGAAAATGCGTACGTCCCCGCCTGCAACTTGTTCCCCAGCTCCTTACTATGCACATAGAGTTCCAGTGCCCAGGCACTCCGAATGAGGTGCTGGGATTGCAGGTCACTGGCTATCTGCTTGACCGAGCTGCTGGGTTTAACAGTGAATATCTGGCTTTGCTGGCTGGTACTTACAGGCCGTAACTTATTAGTGTAGACATGTCGTACCACCACCATGCTAACAATTATTATAAATACGAAAGCTATCAGCAACCATACCAGTCGCCGCGGCAGTCGGCGGTACTTGCGGCCGGCATTATAATGCGCCATGCAGCTCCAGTTCTTTATGCTCGGCTAAAAAATCTTCAAGTATGTAAGTAGCCGCGAGAGCATCGATATCCCCCTTATCGTAGGGCTTGCCGCGGGTCCGTAGTTCGGTTTCGGCGTGTTTGGAGGTCAAAGCTTCGTCTTGGTAATGAATCGGGAGGAGAAAATGTTCTTTTAGCTGCTGCGTAAAGCTTTCGATTGCCGCTGTCTGGGCCGTGTGCTGGCCCTGCATGCCCCGCGGGAAACCGACTACGATGGCACCGACACCTTCAACTTCTACAATGCTCTGCAGGGCAGGAAAAAATTCCTTGCCTGGTTGCAGCGTGATCAGTGGCCTGGGTAAGCGCGCCGCCAAAGAAGCCACCGCCACGCCGACGCGCCGGGCGCCAACGTCTAGCGCCATGACGCTGCTAGGGGTTACTACCATTGGACTTACCTGTAGTGTTGACCGGTTTAGCAATCGTGACGGTGATCTTGCTGGCCTTTTTAGGCACCGAAGTTACCCAGAAAGGGCTAAGTTTGACGTTTACATCTGTCACATCAGGGTTGCTCTTGAGCTGGCTCCGGATGTCACCGCTCTTCTTACCGGCAGCCTGTTGCTTGATAGTATCGGTGTTGAGTTCGGGGCCAGCTGTAGCGTTAGTCGTAAAGGTAACTTGTCCTCCGGTGGCCGAATTGCTGCTGACATTGTAATTTGCCTTGCCGATACCATCATCGAGAATGCTTTGCTTCGAGGTATCGATCTTGCTTTTGATAGCCTTGTCGACCACGCTTTTGAGGTCGCTTTCGTGGACGCCGAACATGGTATAGGTCACTGCTTCGGTAACTGTGACATTGTTGGCCACATCGCCGGCGTTAGCGCTCGTGGTAGTCGCCGGCGTGCCGGTGCTGTACGTTGCCGTTAAAGCATAGTAGCCATCACCCTTTAACTGGCTCTGTAAGGCTTGCTTGATGGTGTCATCGGTGGCGTTAACTTTGTTTTTGGCATTATTAATATCGCCTTGGGTGACTACCTGCACATTATTGTCCGTACCACCGCTGATTGAGCCGCTGGCTTTGGCATTGACGTTTCCATAGCCTGTGACACTAAAACTGGTGCCGGAGCCAGTATTGTACTGGGTGCCCGGGCCTTGGGCGGTAATGCCGACAGTTGCAGAGGTTATGCCACCAGCGCTTTGGCAACTACCATTATTGCGGTGGCCGCTAAAGGGCAGGCTAGCCGCTGACTGGGTAATATAGGTCTGGCCGCCGGCGCTAACACCCGTCCCGGCCGGGATTTCGATGTCGGAATTGTCCGGGCTACAGTTGGTAATGGTTACTTGGCCGGTGGCCTTGCTGCCCAGATTTTTTTGGCCGGTGGTGGCGACTTGCTGGCTAAAGGTTTTCTGCTGCTGGGCGAGTTTGGCCGGGATGGTTGACCCGCGAAGTGACGAAGCAGTTGTAGACAGGTTTAAATCAAGGTTCGTGGGCACATTGGTAGCATCGGTCGTAATGGCAATCGTCGCCTTGGGCAGCACGGTAAGGGCAAAGATGAGACCGATGATTAATAGTACCAGGATTACACCGCCTGCTATGAGCAGTAAACGGAAACGTTCAAAGTTGGGAACGCTTAGTTTTTTGTCTTTTTTGGGCATAGGTTTGCCCGCGGCGACGGCGAGCGGCGCGGCAGCTTCTTCCGGCAGCTCGTCATCATCAAGTTCCAACGTTTCCATACCGTCGGCGGCGAGCGGCGCGGCAGCGGCAGCACCAGCCAATTCACCGACAGGCCGCTCACCAGCGGTTTCGGCGGTTAACTCGGGTTCGCCGTCGTCTTCGCCAATTGTTTCCTCATCTTCACTAATAGCCTGGGGGGCCAGGGGTATTTCGGGCTTACTAGTCAGTGTTTTGGCTACATGTACGCCGGCTGCTCCTGCTAACGGCAGCAGGCCGGCTTCACTGGTAATGAGTACTAGATGCTTCTTGGCGTCGTCGGCGGCCCGCTTTAGCAACTTCATATTGACAATGCTCTGGAAGACGCTGGCGCGCTTGGGCAGCACAAAAGCCACGACCTTGCTGCTACTGGTGTGCAGCTTGTCGATGACGCCGGTTATCTCATCGTCGATATCAATATAAATGGTGTCTTTGTCGGGTATAGCTGCCATAAATTACACTTTTCTTCTTGTAGTACGTGGTGAGCAGTATGTAGTACAGTCACACGTGCATTGACCTTTACTACATACTACGTAATGCATACTACATATATCTGTCATACGCTTAGCATTTTATCAATTTTATCGCGGATTG
>JBBPZG010000030.1:0-2443 GCA_038199095.1 Saccharimonadales bacterium (SeqCode) | reverse complement strand
TGCATGGCGGTAGCGGCACACCAGGTCACTATTTCCGTGATGCCGTTCAGATAGGTGTGACTAAAATCAACATCAATAGTGACATGCGTTTTGCTTACCGCACAACTTTAGAAAAAATTCTTGCCGAGAATCCAAATGAATACTCCATAGCTAAATTAATCAGTAAAGAAGTCGTGCCGGCCGTCCAGGCAGTCGTCGAAAGTAAGCTTGAAGATTTCAACTCCGCTGGCAAGGCCGTATCGTCGGTATAAAGCTAGTCAATCCTGTCTTCCCATAAGCCACGCGTTACCACGGCGTCTATTTGCCAATTCCACAGTTGCTGCAGACGACCGTGCAACAAAGTAACGGGGCAACCTATCGTAACCATGTTATAACAATCCACTTGGCCTACGGTAACCGGCCCAGCGCCGGGTTCAATACCGCGTAAGTATGAGTCATCACTCTTCGGAACTTCAACTTCGTCCAAGTCTGCATACTGTAACGAGGGTATACCATCACGAGAAGGCCGGAGTGTGAAATATAGGGGATAGAGCTCGCTTTTGTCATCTTTCCATTCGTGCCAACTACTCTGTGCCACTAGGCCCGCCCGCGCCGCCATCAACCGATTGACGCACGTTAGCGCTAAGCGACCGACCAGACTCAAGCTGCGCCGCGCTATTGCAGGATACAGCTCGGGAGGCGTTTCCGGATCATGGTAAACGGCCAGCCGGGGTATGCTTCGCAAAAGAGTAGCCATAGTGCTCGAGGCCGTATTGCCACCGGCTTCCAGCTGCATTTGCAGATCGATAAATCTATCTGGATCGAGGGTGCCTA
Organism: Saccharimonadales bacterium (SeqCode); assembly: GCA_038199095.1. Lineage (GTDB taxonomy): Bacteria > Patescibacteriota > Saccharimonadia > Saccharimonadales > UBA4665 > JBBPZG01. The sequence continues at coordinate 1,630 of JBBPZG010000030.1, read as the reverse complement.
TCATCTCGGTGTATTTCTGCGCATTAGCAAAAGCTTCGGTACCGGTTATGGCTGCTATATCTTCAGATAACGTGAAGGAAAAGTCATCGGCCAGCTGCGACCACGGCCGGCAAGGTTGAATGTCGCTTAAGGGAGCGCCCAGCAAGCCGTCAGTACCGCGTTCTTCTCGCTTTCCAAGACTGCGATCCAAAAGGCGGTCTACTACCCGCGCTAAACTGGCATAGCGTTTTACCTTTAGGTTATCGATGAGCGACATTGCCTCTGATGATTGCGGTTCGACGTGCCTTCTCAGATCAGGAATTGTCACTTCATCGGTGTGTAGTACCGTCAAGGCTAGGTTTCGGGCTGATTGCTCAGGCATAGTACTATCTTAAGATAATACTTAAGCCATGCAAGCATAAGAAATTTGCAAACAATAGCGTCGTTATGCCACAATGATCCTAAGTAAATGTGTAACAGAAAGCGTGGGTGGGTCTTGTGGCGCAGCAACCAGATGTAGTGAGCATCGGTGACATCGTTACTGATGCATTTATCAAATTAATTGATGACCAGGCAGTAACCTACCAGAACGACAAAGGTAAATGGCTGGCTATGCAATTTGGTACAAAATTGCCATTTGACCATGTTGAGGTTCTGGAGGCGGTTGGGAACGCGGCTAATGCTGCTGTGGCCTTCGCCCGGCTTGGGTTGCAAACCGCTTTTGTAACGAACGTTGGTGGCGACCAAGCCGGTAGAGATATGATTGCGGCGCTCGAAAAAGAGAAGATTGACCACCGGTTTGTACGCGTAAACCCAGGCAAGAAGAGTAATTACCACTACGTGCTTTGGTATAAAGAAGAGCGTACGATTCTGATTAAGCATGAAGAGTACGACTACCACTGGCCGCACCTAAGCAAGGCTGAGACGCCACGGTGGCTGTACTTTAGTAGCATTAGCGAGCATGCTATCCCTTATCACGACCAGGTAGCTGATTGGCTGGAACATAATCCTGAGGTCAAACTAGCCTTCCAGCCTGGCACGTTCCAGATGCAGGCCGGCACTGAACGGCTCAAGCGGCTGTATGCCCGCAGCGAAGTCATTATTCTGAACCGTGAAGAGGCCGTATTCGTGACGGGCGGCGATTACCACAATCTGCATGACCTGCTCGATAAAGTACATGGCTTGGGGGCTAAAATTGCGGTTGTTACGGATGGACCAGACGGTGCTTATGCCAGTGATGGCCAGCAACGGCTTAAAATGCCGCTGTATCCTGACCCGGCGCCGCCAAAAGAGCGTACCGGTGCCGGTGATGCATTTGCCTCAACCTTTGTCGCGGCGCTAGCTAAAGGCAACACCATCGAAGGGGCGCTCCAGTGGGCGCCGATCAACTCGATGAGCGTGGTACAAGAAACTGGCGCCCAAGCTGGTTTGCTATCTGAAAAAGAGCTTGAGAAATTCTTGCGTGACTCACCTGACTGGTACCGGCCAACTCCGTTCTGACAGCATTCGAGCCTGCGTTCCTGCATCTTTACTGATCAGAGGAGCCTTGCGTCATCCCGGCGAAAGCCGGGACCCAGTCAATACCAGTGCGTAGCACTCCTCCTGTAGCATGTCATCCTGAACTAGTTTCAGGACCCATACGAACACGCAG
>JBBPZG010000029.1:0-9011 GCA_038199095.1 Saccharimonadales bacterium (SeqCode) | reverse complement strand
GTTCTTTTACCAATTTGCGTAGCGTTGGCGCTTTGCTGAACATACCAATGCCGCCGTAGAGTTCCAGGAAATAGGTATGCAGCTGGTGCTGGTGCAAAAAGTTGCGCACGTTACGGACGCTGTTGCTGCTGACTACAAATAATTCATGACCTTCGGCGTGCAGCTTTTCGATGACCTCCGGTACGCCTTCAAACGGCTGTATAAGGTGCATCGAAGTCCGCATAGCCCGCCGGCCCTGGTAAAATAACCGTGGCAAACGCAACCAGGAAAAGCCGAACCGTTTAGCCATAGCTATCATTGACATACCGCGCAGGCGTTGCATTTGTTCGGGTGTTTGAGGGTCTTGGTTGGCCTCTACTGATAAAAAGTTGACTATATAATCAAAACTATCGGCAATCGCGCCGTCGAGGTCAAAAATTATTGCTGCCATGCCCTTTAGTGTACTAGATGGTGGCGCTAGGCGCTTAGTCCTTAGGCGCGTGTTCTTGGTTCTTAGTAGTGGTTAGTGGTTAGTGGTTAGTGGTTAGTGGTTAGTGGTTAGTGGTTAGTGGTTAGTGGTTAGTAACAAGTTTAGAACAGCCTGCACTCCTTGCGTCATCCCGGCGAAAGCCGGGACCCAGTCAATTACTCACCCCATAAAACGGGATGCCTTATTTTGCTTAATGAATAAGGAGCGCTATAGCGCGAACTCTCTATTAGGTCCCAATCAAGTTTGGGATGACGTCTATATATCCCTGTTTGTTTTAATTAACAAGTGTACATATCCGATGTAGGTTATGATAAGTTTATGCAAAAAACTGAACTAGTGACACTTGGCGGCGGCTGCTATTGGTGTCTAGAAGCATTTTATCAACGAGTGAATGGCGTCGAAAAGGTTATTTCGGGCTATAGTGGCGGTCATGTGGCTAATCCCACTACTGAAAGAGTTTACCGCGGCGATACCGGGCATGCTGAAGTTGTTCAGCTGACATTCGATCCATCAGTCATCTCCTACAGCGAATTACTGGAAATCTTTTATGTGATGCACGATCCCACTACGCTAAACCGCCAAGGCAATGATGTTGGTGATGAGTACCGCTCAGTAATTCTCTATCATACTGACAAGCAGCAGCAGACTGCTGAGCGGATAACGCGTGACTTCGCGGCACCGCTATGGCCGGACCCTATAGTTACACAGATTGAACCGCTGGATACATTTTGGCCAGCCGATGAGTACATGCAGGACTACTACAATAAAAACCGTTCTGCAGGCTATTGCCAATTTATAATTGACCCTAAAATACAAAAACTACGCCAAAAGTTCGCTGAGAAGCTAAAATCAAACTAAAATTGGATTCTTAAGTTTATTCGACCACTTGGACGTCGCGCCAGAAGGCCACGTAATCGGTGTAATCTTTTTTGACGATATCGAACGAGGTAGGGAGCGGTTCAGGATAGCTCCACGCGGCGTCTTTGCTCCAGTTGTCATCACTGCCGACGTCAAAGTACTGGGTATCGCCTTTCCATGGGCAGTGGTACTGCGTGTCACTTTTGCGTAGCAGATCCTGTTTAATGCGGCTGGGCGGAAAATACCAGTTGCGCTCTATATAGATTAAATCGTCCTTGTCGGCCTCTGCGATAACTGTATCATTCCAAACTGCTTTCATGCTAACCCCTTACCTTTTTAAAAGAGACATTATTGTAAATATCAGAACCACTACGCCTAGTCCGCGCCGGAAATAATTAACCCCTCTGAATATTTCTAATAGAGCCCAGATGGCCAAAGCGGCTTCAGCGATATATCCGATAACATTCGCGGGTTTACCCGTCATAAATAGGTAAATAACGGTTAGAACAGCCCAGGCAATCAGCCAGAGATTTGGCATCTGGAAAATAACAATATTTCCTTGCGGGTCACGCCATATTTTGTCCCAAATATTTTTCTGCGAATAGGTAGTCTGCCCCTGCGCCATAGTTTCTCCTTACTGGTTACACCCAGTATAAAGCACAGCTGTGCTGATAGTGAGCTAAAAATCGTACCTTATTCTGCCCTAAGGGCTTCGATCGGGTCAAGCCGGGCGGCTTTGCGCGCCGGCAGCAAGCCAGCAATGATGGCAATGATCATTAACAGTATCACCAACACGGCAATTTGTTCCGTTTTAAAGATCAAGAGACGATTACCTGCCCCTAGTTGTAACTTCCGGGTTATAAACGGGTTGAGCGCTGTGCCTAAGGCCACCGCTGCCAAGGAGCCCAACAGACCACCCAGGAACCCAATCCACGCCGCCTCCACCCGGAATAACTGGCCAATTTCGCGCTTGCGCATACCCAGGGCTTTCATCAGTCCGATCTCGCGGGTGCGCTGCAGCACCGAAATATACATTGTGTTCACAACGCCAAAGACAGATGCCACAAGGGCGATCAAGCCAAAGGCCACGACTATGCCGCGCAATACGGCAATAATCTGGTTCAAAAACTTCTGGGTGTCTTTGACGCTTTGGGCCTGGTAGCCGAGTGATTTTAATTTAGTTTGCACGGCGCTCAATTTGGCGGCGTTAGTGCCGTCTTTAACACGGACGTAGGCATAGGTGTATTTATGGTAACTAGGCGTGTTTGCAGTGGTGTAGTCAGCCAATTGCTGGGCATCCTGACTGCCAACATAAAAGATGTTTTCTGTCCCCGGTTGGGCAGTGACCGGCGGTTTATAGACAGCGGCAATGGTAAATGTAAAAGCCTGGCTGTTGGCCTGGGCTGTAGAGGCTAGCGCCGCTACATTAGTGGTTTGATTTAGGGCGGTTTGGGCTGCTTTCAGATCAAAGCCTTTTTGCACAACTACCGTGATCGGACGGCCGACCGCCGTCTGATAGCTTTTATAACCGAGCGCCATAATATACGACTTGGGTAACAATACTTTTTTGTTGTCTAGCGGTCGTGGTATCTGGCCCGCCACGAGGTCGGGTTTTTGGGCAGGACTGAAGACATAGGCCGAAGCAGTGTACTTTTTGCCGTTAAGGCCCGTGACGTACTTTACTTGTGGGGTGATGGCTTCCCTAACCTGCTCTACGCCCGCCAACTTTTTTATTGCCATAATATCTTTGTCGGTTAACTGCTTGACCTGCGTGCTGACGCCAGCCTGGTTATTGACGTTGCTGTAACTGTCATCGTAGGCTTTGGGATTGTCGCCGCTACTGTGACCTTGGGCTAGCACGGTGGGATCATTGGCAATAACCAACTCGGCCGGATCAAAATTGTCACTAATAATTTTATTCACATAAGCCTGCGCGCCATTGCTGGCGGCTAGTGTGAGGGTTAACGCAAAGGCGCCCACGCCGATAGCGGACGCCGTCAAAAAGGTGCGGACTTTGGCTTGGCGCAGTGAGCGTCCGCTGCGGCGGATGATATCAACGGTTTTCATGCTTGGACCGCCGGTATAACTGTTTTTTTGTGCCACCTAAGTTGTGGCTGCGCAGTATTCTGGATCCTACCATCCTTAATGTTAATCTGCATATCGCAGCGGGCGGCCAGATCGGCATCATGGGTAACAATTATCAGCGCGCTACCCTGTTGCCGCTGGAGCTTAAACAATAGTTGGATAATCAACTCACCAGTCGCACTGTCTAGATTACCGGTGGGTTCATCGGCTAGTAAGAGACCGGGCTTGTTGACGATGGCGCGGGCCAGCGCCAAGCGCTGCTTCTGGCCGCCGGATAGATTGCCAGCCTTAACGTTAATCTTTTCCTCTAAGTCAACTTCTTTTAGTGCCCGCCGTACCAGTGGCCGGCGTTGCTTGTACGGCACCTCATTAATCTCTAGCGGCAAAGCCACATTTTGGTAACATGTTTGAACCGCCTCAACAAAAAAGGACTGGAAGACGAAACCTAGCTCTTGAGCACGAAAACGGTCCATCGCCTTACGCTTTAGCTTAGTCAAGTCCTGGCCATTAACAATGATGTTGCCGCTAGTGGCGTGGTCGAGGCCTCCGAGTAGGTGTAATAGCGTGCTTTTACCAGAACCACTTTTGCCCATAATCGCCGCCGTCTTGCCCTCAGGAATCGTAAAGCTAACGTCGTCGAGCGCCGTAAAGAGGTTCTGACCTTTACCGTAAGTTTTAGTTACATGCACCACCTCAATCATAGCTAAAGTATACAGCTTTCTAGTGGTTAGTGGTTAGTGGTTAGTGCGAGTTTAGAATAGCTCGCTCCAATGCATCATCCCGGCGAAAGCCGGGACCTAGTCAGTTAACTATCGCTGAAAAGCGATGCTAAATAATGCTAGTAATAAAAGAGCGCTTGCAGCGCGCATATCCTACTAGGTCCCGGCTTTCGCCGGGATGACGCAGGAGTTTTATAAAGTTCGAGGATGAGTGTTATTCGCGGGCGGCGATGCCGTCGTGGTCCAGGCCATAATAATGCGCAATTTCGTGCCACAGCGTGTGCTTAATCTGTTCTTTCAGCTCAGTGACATCTTTCGATTGGCGGCTCAGCGGCCCTTTAAACAAAGTAATCTTATCGGGCAGCAAACGCGTCATACCCTGCCGCTGGCTCAACGGCACACCTTCATAGAGCCCTAGTAGCGTTTGGTTTTGATGAAGCTTAGTATTGAGCCGTTGCTCAGACGTCGGCTCCTCTTCGTACAAAATTGCCACATTACTAATGTTTCGAACATGCTCACCAGGTAGTTCCTCCAGCGCCTTATCTATCAGCTGCTGAAACTCCTCATCACTTAATTCAAGCATGTTTACTGTGCTGCTGTGCTGACTAAGGCATTGACTTCTGGAACTATCACTTCAAACTCGACAGTCTCAAATGCTTCCTTATGCTCGTCTGGTGGTTGATAACCTATAGGCTCAGTATCGCTAAAGGACATACTTAATAGAATATTAGGAGTATTGGGGGTAGAAGGTATCCAAAAGTAGCGAGCTTACCAAAAAATACAAAGCTATCATCAAAATTAATACGATCCGCCGGTCCTCTGTCAGGATCTTTACCTAACACCCATACGCTATCGACGAGGTATTCTGTTTCGGCAAGTGGAGTAGACACTAAACGCTCGAGAATTTGTCGGGCATAGCTTTTTTGCTTTTCAATACCTACCTGTTGGCTAATTTTATTCTGTAAACGCTTAAGCCAAGGTAGGAACTCATCACCTAGATTAAGCGGCTGAACTTCATGATTTATCATATGTCTACATATCTTTAATTAATAATTTAGTCTATCAGATGGCCGATCTTTTTAAAATGATTAATCATTACACAATAACCTCTTGGGCGGATGGGAAGCTATTGTAGCCGTGGGCGGCCATGCTAGCGCAGTAGGCACCTGTCCCGCCGATTAGTACGATATCACCGATGTGTGCTTGGGGTAAGCTGCGGGTGGCGAGCACTTCGGACTCACCTGGAGCCGGCGAAAGCAGGTCGCCCGATTCGCAGTTATGGCCTACGATTACATACTCCTCTGTCTCGGATGAGTTATTGATAATACTAACCGGGTGTTGGGCGCCGTATAAAGTGGGCCGCAAGATGTCGTTCATGCCGGTATTTAGCTTTAGGAACTGGTAACCATCTGGACCAGTGTCGACAATATCTTCCACTTGACTTAGTAGTATACCGGCATTGGCAACTAGGAAGTTACCCGGTTCCAGTTCAAGCTTTAATTCACGGCCGGTTTCTGCCTGGAAACGCGCCAGCTCTTCGCTTATTGCCTCTCCGACAGCCGTCAGATCAGTGGCCGATTCTTCGTCCAGGCGAGCAACCTTGAAGCCGCCGCCCAAATTAATAATGTTAGCTTCTGGAAATTGTTCGATAAGTTCCAAACTGAGCCTTGAAGCTTCCTGCCAAACAGCCGGATTAGTACCGGAACCAATATGCGTATGCAATCTGGTAATCTGCAGGTCATAGCGGCGGATCAACTCATGCACGTTCGGAATGTATTCGTGCCAAATACCAAAGCTACTGGTTATGCCGCCGACATTCGTCTTAGCGGTTTGGCCGGAACCGATGCCGGGATTAAGCCGTACACTGACTTCGGTTCCCGGAAACAGCCGCCCGTAGCTCTCGAGCTGATGAAGACTGGTTGCGTTAAACTGCACACCTGCCCCGATTAGCTCCTCAAGGTTGTGCGCCGGCTGTTGGCTAGTTAGCAAAACTTGTTCGGGCTTAAAACCGTTATCGAGGGCTAGCTGTGCCTCATAACCGGAGCTGGCATCAATACATATGCCCTGCTCTTTAAACACTTTGAGGATACCGGGATGCGGATTGGCTTTCATAGCAAACCGTACTGTCAACCCATAGGGTGCCGGCAATCCCAGCGCGGTAGTAGCCTGTTCAATAAGTTTTTGGCGTGAATAAACAAATAAAGGGCTGCCGTGTTCCCTGCGCAGTGTCCCAGCCTGCTCAGGTGTCAGAAAGTTGGTGCGAAAGCTGGGATGGGGCATATCCTATCCGATCTACAGTTTAATATCGGGATAAATGGTTTTGGTGGTTTCGTCTATCTCGTGGCGCAGCTGCGGGAAAGGGACGCCTTCGCGGGCGCTGACGCCTTCGAACACCCAAAAGACGCGTTCGCTGTAGCCCCAACCGCAGGCTGGCGGCATGCCGTATTCCAGCATTTCTACGTAGTCGATGTCGAGCATCATGGCCTCGTCGTCACCGGCGTCGCGCATCTGTTGCTGCTCGGTAAAGCGTTGCAGCTGGTCGAGCGGGTCGTTGAGTTCGCTAAAGCCATTGCCCAGCTCGCTGCCGGCAATCACGGGCTGGAAGCGCTGGACCGTTTCGGGCCGTTCAGGATTTGTTTTTGATAAAGGGCTGATGAATGTGGGCGTATTGACGAGCCATATAGGGCCGGCAACGTCTCTACGGATATTTTTCCAGAGTTTGTCGATGCCACGAGCCTTGTTTTCGGTCTGTTCGACTTCCACACTATTACCCTTTAAGGCTTTTTTGACTTCCTCGAGTGAACAGTCCAAAGGGTCAAGGCCATAACGATTTTGAATAGTCTCCACATAGTCCCACTCCTCCCAGTCTTTGTTTAGGTTGATATCAAAATCACCTAGTTTAAATTGTAGCGTCCCGAAGGTTTTTTCCAATACAAAGCGGTACATATCAGTCATAAACGCCATGCCTTCGCGCCAGTCGGCATAGGCCCAATACCATTCCATCGCTACGTGCTCGGGAAGATGCTCGTCTGAATAATTTTCGTTACGGAACCGCGGACCAATGTCATAAACTTTTTCGAAGCCTGCCCCCAGCAGCCGTTTTAGCGGCAGTTCGTGGCTAATCCGTAAGTAAAAATCCTGCCCCAGCGCATCCATATGTGTCACAAACGGATTGGCGTCGGCACCGCCCGTGGTGTGCTCCAGCACCGGAATATTAACCTCATAGAAACCTTTTTCATTAAGAAAATCGCGCGTGGCCTGCCAGAACTTACTACGCCGCACGAACCGTTCGCGTACGTCCAGGTTCACGTTCATATCGACATAACGCCGCCGCAACCGTTCTTCTTTATTGGTAAAGCCTTCACGTTCCACCGGCATCGGCCGGAGGGATTTGGCCAGCAGCCGAAGCTGGTGGGCTTCAATAGAAACCTCGCCCGTCTGAGTTTTGATAACCGGCCCGGCCGCCTGGATAAAATCCCCACTATCGAGCAAAGGCAGCTGCTCCATACCTAAAAACCCTGCTGCTGCGTCAAAACCAGACAATGCGCCTTCCTTCAAAAAAAGCTGGACCTGACCAGATTGGTCGCGGATAACTATAAAGGCGATTTTGCCAAATTTGCGGATACTTGTGATCCGGCCCGTGATAGTTACTTGCCGCCCCTCCAGCTGGTCAAATTTGCCGGTTACTGCAACGACCGGGTTTGTACGCTTGGTATCCGCCGGGTATGGGTTAACGCCAAGCTTTTTGAGCTCTTCCAGCTTCCGCAGCCGCTCATCACGTAGTTCTTTCAGTGTCGCCATGGCCTTTTACTCACTTTCTGGCATCTCTAGTTTGCAAACCAGGGAGCTGCATGCTTAGTATTTTCCTATCAGAAGTGATTAACGTCAACTGCCGCTCAATTGCCAGGGCAATAATCAACAAATCAAACGGATCACCATGCTTAAGGTGCTTGAGAGCTGCCAGCTGCCGCAATTGACCGCTACCGAGGGGGACTGTGGTGATTGACTGCTCTACCATCTCCGATTCAATCACTTCCAATAATTCAAATCGTCCTAAACGTTCTTTGATTGCGATTTCATAAAGCGAGGCGATGCTTACCGCTAATGTTTCAGCCTTGCCAGTGATAAGGCGGATAGTGGGACTCACTCTTTCGGGTTCTGTCAGTAACCAGATGACAGCGTTGGTATCCAATAACATTAAGAAGTTTTGTTAGCTTCAAAACTGTCGGAGATTTCTTGATCCAGCTCTTCACTAAACGCATCTGGCGCTATCCAAACTTTGCCCTTCAGCTTGCCAAATTGCCGTTTTGGCAGAGCTGTCTTTTTGGCATGTTTAGGCGGTTTAGCCGTCAGCCAGACTTCCTGCTTGCCATAGGCACCGATAGCAATCTCTTCGCCGCGCTTCGCCGCCGCAATATATTTGCTCAGGTTAGTTTTGGCGTCGTGAATAGAAACTGTCTTCATATACTTAGCTTAGCTAAGTATATACCTGTCGTCAATATTGAAAGTTCTGCTCCTGTAACTCCCCCAGCTTCCGTAGCCGCTCATCACGCAGTTCTTTTAGCGTTGCCATAACGTGCCATCAGTAGACTGGAGTTTAACTGGCGCTACCAGCGCCTGGGTGTTAGCCCTAAGCCAGACTATTGGCGGCGCAGCCTACCCTGCATATTTAGGAGGTTCCAGGCAACGAGTTGGGCATGTGGCTGTGTTGCATCATATAACCCCGCTCTACGCGCCAGCTCGATCAGGCTGCGCTGCTCGGCCTGATGAGCGATTGCCGTGTCCAAGTCTCGTATCTTGCCTGGCGTTTCTGTCGCCGCCCAATCAATGTGATGATACTGATACTCAACAGTACCATTTTCCAGCATACGCAAGTCGTC
>JBBPZG010000028.1:0-15303 GCA_038199095.1 Saccharimonadales bacterium (SeqCode) | reverse complement strand
TCTCATCTGTTTTATCGGCTTTCAGTCGTAGCCGTAGCTACGAACTGAAAACGAAAAACAGATGAGAAGTGGCAGACCTGAAGTTTTTAGCTGACAGATAGATGTGGATTTGCTCTTAGAACTAGTCTCAATTTTGATTTAACCAGTAATTATTGACACAAGTGATACACTTTTGATACAGTAAATGTATGGCAACTACTAAGAGCAGGCTCAATATTACCCTTACTGCAGACGCAAAGCAGGCTATTGCCAAGCTTGCGCAGCGTGACGAAGTACCTGACGCCACACTTGCTGCCCGCTTGATTGATACTGCGCTTGAATTAGAAGAAGACATCGTGTGGGATGCTCTTGTGAGTGCACGCGACACAAAACATGCCAAATTTATTTCCCACGATAAAGCTTGGCAATAGTGAATTTTGAAATAGCTTATCACGAGCTCGTGATAAGCGAGGACTTACCCAAATTGTCTTCTGTTTGGAAAAATAGAATTCGTAAAGCGGTCGAAGCACGCCTCATCTCGCGGCCTGAATTGTATGGCAAGCCTCTCCGGAAGTCTTTAAAAGGCTACCGTAAATTGCGAGTTGGAGATTACAGAGTAATTTTCAGGATCGAAGCTAAAACAGTCAAAATATTTATGATAGCTCATCGCTCGGTTGTCTACACTAAAGTTAGCAAGCGTACGAAATAATTTCTAAGTGACACAAAACTTGGTACAGCATAGTGTACGAAGTTTGAACCAGGATCACATTATTGCATTTTAATAAATAGATGTTATTATACTAATTAATGGCTGGAATCACCGGTGAAAAAATTAAAATAGTAACTTACGATACATCGAAAATTGACTTTATATCCCCCATTAAAGCTGCTCTTGGATTGGGCAAAGACGAAGATTTATCGCAACTGCATCAAAAATTTAGTGAAGAACCTTTGGTTACAAGAGAAACCGACTCTAAGACAGTGATCCATCGTCGTTACTACGAAAACATTGGTAACACTGATTTTTATAATCAGTACCAACATTTTGTCCATAACGTAGTTTCGAATGTAATTGACGGCTCGTTAATTGTGCAAAGAGTACCTTCATTCAGAGTACATCTGCCAAATAATAAGGCAGTCGGAGAATATCATCATGATAGTGACTTCGGCCATCAACCAGGTGCAATTAATTTCTGGATACCTTTAACAGACGCACATGATTCCAATACAATTCATGTGGTGTCGGCGGAAAGCGGTGGTCCAAAACCTGTCAATGTAAAGTATGGGGAGGCACTAGCTTTTGACGCCATTAATTCTTTGCACGGCAATGAGATCAACAGGACAGGACAAACAAGAATAAGTTTTGACTTTCGTGTCGTACCTGAACGAGATTATGTTGAATCTTCCCAGGTATCAATAAATACTATGGCCCGACTTGCACTAGGTGATTATTATCTTCATGCAAGTGAGATGTGATCAATAAACGAAAAACTTCTGAAGGAGTTCTAAGCATAATCAAATTGGTACAGCCCAGTATACGAAGTTAGAACGATTCTTCTCTCGGTCTAAGGCTTATAAACCCGTCCCCTATGCTGAATACGCAAAAGTAATAGCACCTCGTTATTGACATCGAAAACTACTCTATAGTGACCTACCCTCCAGCGATAGTCACCATCCTTACTATTCACGAGTTTACTAGCAAAAGAAAGGGGATCTTCTTGAGTAAGGAAAAACTTCAGCTTGTTAGCAATTCGTTTTTGGACTACCGGGTCCAGTGACTGAATATCCTTCTTGGCTTTACTGGATATTTCTAGTCGGTACTTCACAAGTTAGGCTTCGTCAGTTAGGCTTCGTCCCAAAGATCGCCAAATACTTCGTCGGGCATATAGGTTTTTTTGCTGGCACGCGCCTCAGCAATACTTTTAACATACTCGGGATTTTGAACAGCCAGCATATCCTCAAGACTATCAATATCAATAAGTGCTGACTCGACTTTGCCGCGACGCTTTACCAGAATAATATTCTTGTTATCGCGCACAGCGTCGAGCGCCTCCGAGAGATTCTTGCGCATATCTGAGGCATCGATTGTTTTTGTGCTCATAGTACTATTCCTTTGTACGCTTTAAAGTAATACTTGTATTGTACATCTGGAACGTAATATTTGTCAATGTTTGGTACAGCATAGTTTACGAAGGTAGAACGATATTATTAAGCACGTCGTTCCGTTTAGTCTAGGGCCTAGGACTTACAGACTCTGATTGCGCAAGTACTGCAAGCACCTCTTCTGAAAGCTCTGACTCCCCCCTAAGATCAGTGATACTAAAGGCAATTCTGCTATCTGCGTCATCATATCTAACTTCTAGATGGCCTGCAACTTGTGCCTCATCATATGTACGCGTAACTTCTTCACGTCGTAGCCCATAGCCGGGAGTAGAGTGGATAACTCTAGAATTATCTTCACTTACTGTTATCTGCTGAGGAGGAAACACAAATTCATGTACTGCTCCTCTTACAAAGCTATAGGGTGCAATATCTTGGTCAGATTCCAAAGTTCTGCTAATACGTACCTCACTACCTAATTCGCCTAGCTTACTCACTACATTTGAGTAACGACCACTCCATGTTCGTACTTCAGAAGCCTGCTCGTCTTTACTTAAAAATCGGCTTGTGGTAAATTCTATTTTTTCCATAAAACTCCTATAAAGGACAGTATTTAGTAACAATTACATAAATGCAAGCATGAGCAGAACGGTTCGAATCTCATTTGGGTTTAACGCAAAGTAGAACTTTAGATTAACAGATAACAGGGTAGTTATTATGTTACTTAGAAATGGTACGCCCGATAGGATTCGAACCTACGACCTCTGGTACCGGAAACCAACGCTCTATCCAGCTGAGCTACGGGCGCGTATTTTGTATAACTTGCAACCTTAAGGTGCGCATTGCAGACTCCGTGTCTGCTGGATAGACCATTGCATAATGACTTGTCGCCGGCTTCGCCAACGCCAGCTGAGCTACGGGCGCGCGTCGGAACCGACGCCACTGCCTCGTTTTGCCTAAACGGCAAAAGCTTCGGCTTATGGCTATGTTCCTCCTTTCAAATTCTAAACGTGAAGTTTAGAATTTGACGGTCTCCACCAGTGTAGCATTATCCTGATGCTAAGCCGGAGTATTAATGCTTGGTGTTAGAAGATTGGAGGGCGGAGTCGAGGGCGTCGTTTATGACTGGTGTCCAGAGGGCGTAGCCGCGGGTGTTGGGGTGGAAGTTGTCGGCTGCAAATAAAGTAGGGTCAGCGCGGAAGGCTGGACCGGTTTTAGCCGCTACAGGCGCCATCGTTAGGTGATCCTGTCGGTCTAGCCTAGTAAATACTGTGTTAATCTGACGTTCGCGTAAGCCGGCTAACTGTTTAGCTGGCCAGGGGAAGCGGGCCACGGAACCCATGGCGGGCGACCCGGTAACTACGATTTTTAGCTTAGGATTGGCCTTTTTAAGACCGTCAATGATAGCTTGCAACGACTGCTCCATGGCAGCACCGCTGGTAAAATGTGTCGCGTCGTTGGCGCCAACTCCTAGGAGTACTACATCTGGTTTATAAGCCACGGCTTTGCCCAGCTGGGTGTCCAAAACATCTTTAGCGCGGGCTCCCGACACACCTACATTAATAAGGTGAACAGTGTAGCGTTGCGATAAATGCTGCGCGCTGCCATAGGCATAGCTTTGGCTATAATCAGCGCCTTGGCCAATCGAGGTACTGTCACCCATTACTACGTAGCGTAATGCCGGCCCGCTGCCAAATACCTGTTCACCGCGCGGAATGTTGGGCGTCGGCACATCACTGCCATTGTATTTAATTATCAATAGCTCAGCGACGACGAACAATACCAGGGCTAATAAAACTAAAGTTAGAATAGTAAGTATCCGGTGGCGGTGCATCCTGTCATTTTAACAGTAAGCAGTCAAGTAGTGTGCACAAAACATTTCTTCACAGCGGTTAACTAGCTCTTAGGCAGGCAGTAACATGTCAGGACTAGCAGTAACAGGGATGGTAAAGTCGGGTATTTCCAGTGTAGACACTGCTTGGTGTGACCTGGCAATACTAATAAAGTTCTGCAGGAATGTCTGGCCCACTTCTGAAAATTCGGGGTGGAACTGACAGCCGTAAATGTCTTTGCTAGCGTGCTTCATAACCTGGTTGGTACAGGTTGCGGAGCTCGCCAGCTGCTTAAAAGCCAGGGGCAGCGAAATTGATGCGTGGTGGTGGGCATCTACGGTAAATTCGGAGCCGAGCCGGCTAAAGATCGGATCGTCCTCAACAGTAGAAACTGCACAGTCATCGTATTCGCCTTCCATAGCGCTCACTTCCGAGCCAAAAACCCTGCCAATACTCTGGTGCCCCAAGCAGATACCCAGCACCGGAACATTGCTAGTTCGCAGCCACTGTAACCGTTGCGGCCGTTCGTCAATGGTATCAAAGCTGTAACCTAGCGGTACCCCGCTCAGGACAACGGCCCCGTAACGGCGTAGTACGGAGTCGTCCAGGATGGCTTGGCGGTAAGGTACGACCTCACAGTCGCTAACCTGTGAAACGGCCGCCATTAATGGAATATTGTAGTAGGCGTCCGCGGCTTCGGTGTTATCAATAATAAGTGTCTTCATGGCCATATCGTAGCAAAAGCATAAGCATTTTGATAGAAGATGCTTACTTAGTATACACACTAGCTCAATTATTGCATTATACTTTTCTCCTGCTATCATCCGTACGTTTTTGCCGGGCTATTACGGCCGGGGCAGGGAGGCCATGAACTCATTTCATTATAAAGCGTTAAACTATACTGGGTATATGGCTAAAGATGGGATACTTTTTGAGGGCGATACCGAGTATGGCCACTACCAGGTGGTCGACACTATCTACTCCGGCCGCCGGGCACGGGTGCTCTACAGCGGTGACCACCTGGCGGCTCAATCCGGCGTGGCCCACGACGGCTTGAATGATCTGTTGTTTGATTATAACCAGCGTTTTATAGAACTGGTGCGCGCCCTTTTGCCAAAGCGCATATTGTTGATTGGCGGCGGCGCATTTACCTTGCCAAAGGCCGTAGTTGATGAATTCCCCGATGTACTACTCGATATTGTAGAGATGGATGGGGAACTGCTTGGTATCGCACAAAAGTACTTTGACTTTAAGCCAGGTAAGCACACTAATGTACACACCGGTGATGGCCGCCGTTACCTCGAAGCCACCGGCGCGATATACGACGTGATCCTGGTCGACGCATTCACGCACGATACTATTCCTCCGTCCTTACAAACTATAGAAGCGGCACGTAGCTTGAGCCGCCATCTTAGCAACAATGGCGTCATAGCCATGAATATCATTACCGCTTATAACGGCAGACGCTCAGCAGTACTCCACCGTCAAATCGCCGCCCTGCAAATGGCCTTTTCGCATATAGAAATCTTCCCAGCAAGCCACTCCCTGTCCCTTTGGATGCCGCAAAACCTCGTCCTCATAGGCCAAAACAACCTTCACGATCCACAACAATACTTGCGCTACGCCGCGCTTGACCTGCCAGAGGTAAACATTGACTCAGCAATAAATGATGCAGATACGACGCAGGGAAATACATATGTTACACCATAGTGAGTGAAGCTTGGACCTTTATAGTAATAGAACTCATCTCAAAATAACGTTCTGGCCATAAGCCGGCCCTTTCCGGCCACAAAAGCTGAGCTGCTCGTCAGTGTAACACCGTTACGCTTCCTCCCATCTCAACTTTTCTGACTCGAAAATCTTCCAGTTTCTGCCTCAGAAGTTATATTGAGATGAGTTCTAATAACTTAAACACTCAATACAAGCTTGATGCCCTCATCGATCTGCTGCATGGTGAGCCTGTCGAGTGTACTGATTACTTCAGTTAGAGACCCCTTATCAATGGTACTGATTTGTGAAACGTTTGCTACCGAGTCTTTAGCTAGACCTGACTTACTTTTCGATAAACTGACGTTTCCTGGCGCTTCGGTCAGTCCCAAGTTTGAAGTTACAGCTATGACGACCACAGTACTAATACGGCTTTGATTGAAGGTATCAGCTTGTATGACTAGTACGGGTCTATTAAAGCCGGGCTCAGAACCAGTGGGATTTGGAAGTTCCGCCCACCACAGTTGGCCACGTTCTACCACGGATTATTTTTTATCCAAGTTTGCGTTTGAAGATTTGCCAGTACCGGATCAAGCTTAGAGCTCTCGATGTCGTATATCTCGTTGAGCTTTTCGGTGACTTTCTCGTTCTGATGTTTTTCGAGGTAACCACTAACGGCTTTTGTATACAGCTCGCTGCGTGACGTGCCTAGTTGGCGGGCCAGCTTATCGGCAGATTCATATATAGTATCTGGGATTGATATAGCAGTTTTCATATCCTAAGTATAACAAAAGTTATACCAACCAGTCAAGCTGTGACACAGCTCATTCCGAGAAACCAGAGACGTTATAAAAGACAGATTTAGCCCCAATCTATGCCTTACATAATGGAAAGACCATGATAACAGCTTAGAGCAAACAGTATGTGGTGGTTTAGGGAGTATCGAGATCTTCTCTGGTAAGTATAAACGTGCCGATCCTTTTTGCCGTTCGGCGCTCAAGTGTTTCTGCGTAGTATGATTCATGAACTAATTCAGCAGCCATTGATCGGGCGCGATCGGCTTGGTTCGTATCACGTTGTTTTGCGGCTTCACTGGCAAACCCGTACAGAAAAAATCCAAGTTCGACGAAATAGTTTTGTAGTTGTTGCCTACCTCCATAAAGAGTTATATCTGGGTCAATGCCGTACTGTTTGATAACGTCTTTTACGCCACAAATATACTGCTCAATAATCGATAGATAGTCACCTTCCTTGCTATTTAATGCCTCAAAGTCGTCAAGGCCATACTTTTCTAACGCTTGATTACCGATCCAAGGCGGCCGTATGGTGTATACATGCCGGTTCAGATCTTGCGTGTCATAGTATCGGTGGATAATTGGCTTAATGCTGCCTCCGACGCCATAACGTGCTGACTCGATTGAGGGAATCTCGTTTTGCACAGTTATAGTAGCTGCCATTGAAAGGCCGGTGAGGCCGGTAATGTGAGTAGCTACGTTGTCGGTTCCTGTAACTGCCCTAGATAAATCTAACTGCTCTGCGTAGTACGCCAAACGTCCGTTTTCACTGGCAGCTACCAGTGCTCGTTCACGACCAGCCACCCGGAATACTCCTTTTTCTAATAACTCTTGTTGCTTCTGATCAATGTCGAGGATCACAGTAGCTGGCTTCATATCTTGTGCGCTAACTGCATCGCCAAGCATATAAGTGCCATCCTCGCTTAATGCCGATACGATACGTGCACCCCCATCTCCGACGATATACAGCGGCAGCTCAAAGCGTTTGCTGGCATTTACCAGATACTCAGGCACAGTTGTTCGTGGTGAGCGCTCTTGGCTTGACCGCCAATAAAGTCCAGCGAACTTCGGGTTTTTAATAGCTATTTCGCTGTAGAAATTGTCGTCACTAGATACAACCTTTTCAATTTGCCCCGCAATAGTAGTCGATTCTCCGCAGAGGCGACCGAGTTGAGATCGGTGGTGCAGACCCAGCGCTACAGTTCCAGCATCACTTTTATGAACTTCAGTAATTGTTCCGTCAGCCACTATCAAGCCCGATTGATAAGCTATTAATCTCTCAGGTTTAGCGCTAGCAAGCGTACTTGCCGATACATGCGGGCTAAAGGCAAGACAAACTTCCAGCTTAGTCTGAAAGTCTGCATGTTCAGCCATCAGCAGCGAGTTACTCTGTACCCAACTACTGTGACTAATACCATGCAGGAAAAGTGTATTATGCTGCTTTGACATCTCAGCAACAGAGGCCGAGAAGCCGGTGTCTATCTGTTCGGAGAGTAAGGCTTGTACTGTTTCAGTCATGGCGGAGGGGTGTATAAGCACATCTCTTGTAATTAACTAAGTATGCTATTATAGCATACTTAGTTAATTACAACAAGTCTACCATTCCTGTTCGGGTCGTTAAAATTGCTCTGAACGGGGATGGGGGTAGGGTGAAAAGGAGGTGATATCTATGTGGTGCGCCCTGCAGGATTCGAACCTGCGACCTTCTGTTCCGAAGACAGACGCTCTAATCCACTGAGCTAAGGGCGCAAAATGCTGGCGGCACTTTGCGTAGACGCTGAGCGAAGCGTCCAGCAGTGCAACTAGCAATAACTATGATGCTCCTGAAAGGTACTAATGTCTGGTAGACATTTGCGTAGACGCGAGCGAAGCGTCGCTAGTGAAACTACGCAGAATGTCTCTTTATAAAGGTACTAAGTGCCACTGGCACTTTGCAGACCACGTTGAGCAATGAAACTTGTAAGACCTAGAGTAGGGCTCAATGATACTATGGTACCAGATGATACGGCTGATTGTAGCGTTTGACCGGCAGCAGGGAATAGCCAAGCATGGTTTCCAACCATGGTACATTCCGGCCGATGAGCAGTACTTTGCGGAGCAAACTAAAAAGTACGGCGGGAATGTGCTAGTAGGCAGCACAACCTTTAGAACCTTCCGGGCCCCGCTTCCAGAGCGTAAAAACTTTGTCCTAACCCACCAGTCTGAACTGATTAAAGGCGCCGAATTAGTGCACAATCTCGAGTTATTTCTTGAGGAATACCATAAGAGTGACCTATGGGTAATCGGCGGGGCAGCAGTCTTTAACCAGGTGTTAACGCTAGGCTATGCCAATGAGCTGTATATTACCGCAATAGATGCTGATTTTAAGTGTGACCGGTTTTTCCCGGACATGCCAGCCAACTTTATACTGACTGAACAAAGTGAACCGCAGGCAGAAAACGGCTTTACCTTCACCTACAAAAAATATGTAAAAAAATAGCGCTTCGTCCGAGTCGCCAGACAAAACGCCATATTTTGCGCTAGCCAGATTACATGATGTCGGGCTGCTCCTGCTCTTCTTTGGGCCGAGTTATTAACTCAGGATTTGGGTTTTCGATAATAATACCCGCTTTACGGGCCGACTGCCGTGTGCGTGCGGTGTTCTTAACTACTACTTTGCCGATCATATGCTACCCCCTGGATACTGCTTATAATTAAACTAGTATAAACCTAAAGACACTTCTTGCAGTGAGATAAGTGACTCTGAAACTGTTAAAAAACTAATAGCCGTTATGTCTTCTCTGTCATATGCTAGTGACAGTTTAGGGTAAAGGGGTAAAGGATGCCACGGGAAATTGAATTACAATGTAAACCTGCAGACAACTCTGAGGTTTACTTTGATTTCAACAGCCCATGCGCGGAATCTTTAGATCATTAGCCTAAACCGTAGCTACAGACCTACAGAAAGCTAGATTTTTTAAATCAGGGAGGTGCAGTATGAGTATCATTGTAATGTTAATTATTGGTGGTGTAGTTGGTTGGCTAGCAGCCCGTTTGCTCGGACGGCACGAAGGTATCTTAGCGAGTATCGTCATCGGTATTGTTGGTTCTTTTATTGGTAGCTTTGCATCACAGCTAACTACCGGTAGTGACCGGTCATACCTAGCCTTCAGCTGGAGCGGCTTTATCTGGTCACTTATTGGTGCGCTGATCCTGGTAGCTATCATGAACGCTTTTTCCCATCGCCGGCACCACACCGTATAATTTAGTCCTTCCTTCCTCTGACCAGTAATAGGCACCCCGTACTTGTTACGGGGTGCTTTTTAAAGCCCTACCTTCAGTTAGCGCCTAGTGTCCAAAGAAGGCAAATTTTTAGCCTTTACCTGTCAGGTATTTAGCTGCAATCTTCGGAATCGATTTAATTGGCTTCGAACGGCTAGAGCTGAAAGTCGCCGCCCAGCTATTATCCTTGCCCGTTATTAAATCGTGCAAGATCATTGCAGCCACTGTTCCGTTGGAGAGGCCCCATTTCATAAAAGCAGTCGCTACATACAGGTTTTTTGACCACGGGTACAGTTTGCCGACCAATGGGATGTTGTCATATGATAGGTAATCCCTGTCCGACCAGCGATGGGTGATCGTTGTTACGCCAAACCTTTTTTCGGCGTAATCGGCTAAACGCTGATAACGGGCATTGGTGCTGCCACGTAAGCCCGAGATATGGCTTTCGCCGCCAATCAGTATTCGCCGCTCGCCATTTTCTTCAATTGGTAAAATCGAATACTCATGCTCATCCGGAGATATATACATGCCAGTCACCGCCTTTTCTAGCTTGCCAGCAACAATGTACGATTCCTTAGGATACTCAAGCAGGCAGCACGTTCCGCGGGCCATCAAGGGCATCGTTGGCACATTGGTGGCTACAATAATATGTGTAGCGGTCACGGTGGCTTTCTTAGTTTTAACGCGGCCCGGCGTACCGTCCCTAATTCCTGTCACGTTGCTATGCTCAAATACATAGCTGCCATTGCCGTTAACAGCTTGGGCTAGACCCAATAGGTACTTTTGAGAGTTAATCTTAGCCTGGTTAGTAAACTTAACCGCCCCTTGAACTTCAAATGGTAAGGGCACGCTGGTTTCAAAAGTGGCAGGCAGGCCCAATTCAGCAGCTACTTTTGCCTCCTGCTTGAATGAACCGACTTGCTCAGGGTCGGCCGTAAACACGTAATTATCATCACGGCGCCACTCACAATCAATCTTTTCCGCTTGCACAATCGCTTCAACCTGGCCGATGGCAGCCTGGTTGGCTTCCCCGTATACTTTGGCGGCTGCTTGGCCGGATTGTTTCTGCAGTTCCGCGTATATAAGGTTGTGTTGGGAGGTAACTTTACCAGTTGTGCGGCCGGTCGTGCCACCGCCAACTGTAGCTTTCTCTAATACGGCAACTCTGAGGCCGGACTGTTTTAAAAGGTACGCGGCGGTTAAACCGGTAATTCCACCCCCTACAATTGCTACGTCAACTGCTAGATTTTTCGTTAGTGCAGGGTAAATATTCTGGGCCGGATAAGCCTCGCGCCAGTAAGAGTCTTTGTCTTTAGGTAACTTCAACATAGTGCTACTCTAGCGGTAAAAGAGACGGATAACAAATAATATAACTAACAATAAGGTGAAACCTTAGGACTTAGTGCATACCTGTTATTCCCAGCCCGAGCGAAGCTGAGCCCTCGGACTTGATCAGAGGGTCTATGGAGATCCAGTCAGATAAGGAGTGTTAAACCACGCGTCATGCTAGATCCCCGCGTTACGAGGCTGACAAAAGCGGGTTACAAAACTAGATTCGCTTAGCCTCTAGCAGATAATGGCATTAAAAAGTTTTGAAACTTTTTGTATGTTTTATGTATATAACTAAAGTACTAAAATAAATGGAGACGTATATGAAAAAATTGTTAGCAAGCTCACTAGCTATAGTAACAGTAGCGACTTCGCTTGGTGCAACACCTGTTTTTGCCCAAACAACCAGCCAGTCCCAGAACGCGGTTGCTAAGTGCAGCAAACTATCAGCCCGGATCGGCAGCCGGATCGCCAAAGTCGATGCCCGGCTTAGCAAAAGGCAGGCAATGTATACCAAGCACGATGCTGAAGTCCAGAAGCTGATAACCAAGGCCAAGGCTGCAGGTATTAATACCGACAAAGCCCAGGCCGATTTGCAGACCTGGGAAGGCCAGACCACTGCGGTCAAAAACGCCATGACAGCAATAGTAACTAAGTTAAACAGTGCTAAAAATTTATCCTGTACCAACGACCCTGCTGCCGTTAAAACTGCCGTCCAGGCTGCTAAAGACCAGGTCACGGTTGTTGAAAACCTCAGGCATACAAAACAAGCCTACTTTACGGGTACACTCAAGCCTGATCTGACGACCTTGAGGGATCAGGTTAAGAACAAAAATAACTAATCTTTTACAGAATGTGCTATGTCAAAAGCTGAAGAACGGATCTTAATAGCCAAAGTTCTCAATGGGCAGACCGAAGCCTACCGTATCCTAGTGGACAGATATCACAAGGGACTCGTGATCTATCTAGTTAACCTGCTCGGGGATGAAATGCAGGCCGAAGATATTGCCCAGGAGGCCTTCCTGCAGGCCTACCGCAAGCTCGATAGCTTTGACCCAGCCTATTCGTTCTCGACATGGCTTTATAGAATTGCCATGAATATGAGCTTGCGCTATATGGCCAAAAACAAACCGGTATTGTTACATACGGACCAGAGTGTTAGTGATGCCGCTAGCTTGGAAGAGTCATACGACAAACAGGCAGCCAGGACAGCCATCAGGCAGGCTGTCCGCACGCTAAACCCCAACTACCAGCAGGTAATTAACCTCTACTATTGGGATGGTAAGAGCTATGAGGAAATCGCCCAAATACTGGGATGTCCCATAGGTACGGTACGGACTTGGCTCGCCAGGAGTAAGCAATCATTAAGGGAGGAACTATATGGACAAATTTGACGAATCTATCAAACAAGCGCGGGCCGATTACCAACCCTCGGCAGACTTTACGGATAGGGTTATGGATAGGGTTGAAGCCGATTCTGCCAAAAAAGGCCGTTCCTTTGCTTTGGGTTGGCAGAAGTTAGGTGTTTCCGTGGCTGGGCTGGCGGCTGTGCTAGCAATAGTCTTTGCCGGTAACAGCACAGTTTTCCATACTTCACAGAGTAATCCCAGTCCAAGCACCAATGGGAAGCAAACTACTGTTGGCACTACAGCTTCTACAGCTACAGATGAGTATAGC
Source organism: Saccharimonadales bacterium (SeqCode) (assembly GCA_038199095.1). Classification (GTDB taxonomy): domain Bacteria; phylum Patescibacteriota; class Saccharimonadia; order Saccharimonadales; family UBA4665; genus JBBPZG01. The sequence goes on along the minus strand of JBBPZG010000028.1, from coordinate 2,624 downwards.
TCAGAGATCAATGCCATAAATCAAGAATTCGCTGCGGATAATGTCAATAACAGCGTCACCAGCGACCAGCTAAACGACCTTACGCCTTAGTCCGAAATATCTTTATCTACTTGACCCTCAAAACCCCCACCGTCATTCCCAATTTGATTGGGAATCCAGTCAGACAAGGAGTGCCAAAGGCACACAGTATATTGGATCCCCACCTTCGTGGGAACGACGAGGGTTTTGGGAGTCAGGTTTCATATAGCTACTGATCTTCCACCTTGAAAGTATCAGGGGGGATGTGTTAGAAAAGTGAGGCCTCAAGGGCTTCGAGGGTGCCGTCTACCATCTGGGAGGGATTAGCGAATTGGCCCTGGCTCTTGTGGTAGGCAATTCCGGCGTCGGTAAATTTTAAGGCTGAGGCAGTTGATATTGCTACCACTGTGTCGTCAGGTTTAACAACATCATTTTCACGGGCCTGCTGGATGCTATGCAGTGCCACTGCACCCTGCGGGCAGATAGCGGCACCAGCCCGCATAAATTGCGCCCACGTATCGAGGATTTCCTGCTCGCTAGTGCGGTAAAACTGCAGGTCAAACTGGCCATGTAGTTTCTTAATACGCGGAAAACTAACCGGGTCATTAATATTCATGGCTGTCGCTACGGTATCACCGAATTTTCCTGGTAAATATGTAGCGTAGTTGCTCTCCTGCCATCGTACTAGCGTGTCTGACACGCTAGTCTGGCCAGCGATAATGCCCGGTAATCTATCAATCAGGCCAAACTTTTTAGCCCGCAGAAGGCTGATTAATAAGGCAGTCAGGTTACCACCATTGCCAATAGGTATAGATATCCAATCTGGTGCTTGCCAACCCAGATCCTGGATAATCTCCAGACCGATTGTCTCCTGGCCGACAATACGCATATCGTTCTTGCTGTTGACCAGTACAAGCTCAGGGTGTTCGCTAGTAAATTCCTGGATTAACTTCATGCAGCCGTCAAAACCATCAGGGTGGTGGATAGCCCGCACATTAGCGCCGTGCGCCATTGCTTGAAAGAGCTGGGCTTCGGCTATCTTTTCGTGAGGTACCAACACTAAACATGTTAAGTGATCCCGTACATAGGCTGAATACACTGCAGCGGCGGCTGAAGTATCACCGGTAGAAGCGCAAGAGATACCAACGATGCCTAGCTCCGGATTTTCCTTTTGCAAGCGCAGGGCATCAGAAACTGCAACCGGCATACCCCGGTCTTTAAAACTTTCTGACGGTGCCTGCCCCTCCATCTTGATGAATAGCTGCTTAAGCCCTATATCCTTACAGAGCCACTGCGGCACTTCAAAAAGGTCAGTTTGGCCTTCTTTTAGCGATACAATTGAATCCTCCGGAAAGCCAGGCAGCAAAAACTCCCGCCATAACCAGACGCCGGAATCATTGGGGTACTGCTTGCGGGCGTTGCCATAGCGCAGTGTATCGAAATGCTGCTTTGCTCCATTACCCTTACCAATGGTCTTTTCTACGGCCTCGTCATCGCGCATTACTAGCAGTAGGCCAATACAGTCCGGGCATGTATACAAAAACTTATCCGGCGTAAACTGATGCCCACAAGCAATACATTCATGCCAAAAGCCAAGCGATATAGGGGATTTGCTCATACTACTCAAATTGTAACAGCGCATCAGGTACATGCAAGCAGTCGATTACACATGCCGATAACTAATTTCAAAACATCGAGCATAACTATACTTGGAGTACCATAGTACGTAACGTTGCAACTGAAATACCCGCCAAAAGATTACATGTAACTCAGATCTCTAATGAATAGACAGGAAAAGCGTTACAATTATTATGTATGACAAATCTTGAACGACGGAGAAAAATCATTCTTTCAGCACCAGGGATGTTTCTCCTTTATACTGTGCTATTCGGTGCGCTTACGGCATTTATGGGTCAATCGAATAATCAGCGTTCGTGGGTGAACGCCGTTATCATCAGTATCCCCTTTGGTTTAATCATGACGGCTGTCAGCCAACGGCGTCAGCGGAAGTTCAATCAGTCCACTGGACAAACAGATCAAAAAAAGCAGTGGGCACTGCACGACGCTGTTAAGGACGGGATTATGCCCACTGACCCCGACCTACGAACCGCTATGCCAGCATACTTGGAAAGTCGTTTACGAACGGCTCGCAAGTCAAGGATTAACGCCTCGGCTATTATATTACTAATTTCTCTTGTAGGCAGCGGCTTTGCGATGGCCACCCATGATACTGGAGAGGGAGTTATTTCGGTATTCCTCCTGCTAGGTGCCGTTAATAACTATTTTTCGGCCACAAAGCAAATCGAGAAGATTAACAAGCTACAAAACCGTTGAGAGTACACGGATTGGAGGGCCATTGTGTGTGCTGTTGCAACGGAAATTCATCATGTAAGTAATCTTTATATACCCGTTTAAATAATTATTACCTATCCATAGAGCAGTGATGAAATTGATCATTTACCAAGACGGTAGTGCGTAAAATAAACTAAGAATTATCTATGGTCGTTACGTTAAGCTCTTTACCTGGCTCTGTCGTAGAATTATTCTTCTTGACCACACTATAACTGTCCTCGGTGATTATGACATCTTCTATTGCTTCTACCTGA
>JBBPZG010000027.1:0-4564 GCA_038199095.1 Saccharimonadales bacterium (SeqCode) | reverse complement strand
CACTCACCCCCCAATACTTAATGAACTGGATAAATGCCACTCGCCATCGGTTGCCAAGGGCCCTTGTCATTAATCCTAAGCTGGCAGTCGTCTTGCCTTTGCTATCACCTGTGTAAACGATGACTACCGAATCCTTAGTTTGAAAATCTTCAAAAGCCATAGTTATAGTATGCTGGGCAAAATAAAAAATATAAAACTAAATTATGTGAGTTGATGGGCTTTGAGCGCGGCATCAATCTTGACACGGTCAAAACCGACGATGATATCACCGGCAATATCGATTACTGGGATGCCGCGTTGCTTGGACTTCTCGACTGCTTCTAAGCCGGCCTCAGGCTCTTTTTCGACGTCTTTGTCGGTATATTTAACGCCAAGCTTATCAAAGTAATCTTTGGCAGCATGGCAAAAAGCACACCACGTTGCGCTATAAACTGTTACAGATGAATCATTCATTATTGCTTAGTCTAGCTCTATTTTACATTAAGTTAAATAGTAATTTTAACTAAACCGGTACTTTTTTGCAGCTCCAAGTACAAAACTCGGATTTGGCGGTAAGTTACTTTGCAATTCATCAGCAATAGTAGTTGCATGGGACTCGCTTATTGTACGGTGCAGTGAAATATGCGGATAAAGTTCAGCAGCCCCTTTATATCCAATAATTTTCAAAACTGATGTTTGCTCTTCCTCCATGATTTTAGCCCCAGGACCTTCTATCGGGAAAGTAACGAAGAAGGGAGTATCAAGTCTTTCGCCCGGGTGGATTACATCAACTCCGCTTACGATGCATGGAATTCTCGGTTGCAGGCCTTGTTTTGCACCATCTAAGGCCTTTTCCATTGCATACGCTCCAACCTTACGGCTCATTTTGCGCGCTACATTATGATTAATAACGGAAGCATGAAAAATTTCTTGAGAGGCATAATCACACGATTCCTCGAGTAAATTTAAAAACTCGTCATAGTCAAATATATCACCTCTTTGTCGCACTACCGCTCGCTTCAAATTGAATAGGTCATTGTCAGAACGAGGAACATTTGATTTTCGCTTAGCGTGCGCCGGTACGTTGGTCTCTTTTTTATTATATCGTCTATTTGTACTGGGCATATATACCTACGATAACATAATATAGTAAAATGACAATCATTGGTTGCGTGACGAAGATCACAACTGATATAATAAGTAAGAAATGAAGCAGACGAAAGCGCCCAGTACGACGCCCTCGCCTACAGGAGATGAAAGACCTGACTCTGCGGTGGGTAAAACCGGCAATCCCAGCTCGGTATTTATTGGTATGGCTCTGGATATGAGCTGGCGGCTAGCTATTGTAGTGCTCGTGCCTATTATTGGTGGCTTTGAACTGGACCAGCGCTTTAAGCTGACGCCGCTGCTGACCATCACCGGGTTTGCGGTGGCTATGATTGGTATGGCGCTGGTGCTCTGGCAGATGATGCAGACAGTAAACCAAGTATCCGCTCCCAATAAGGAGAAACATTCATGAGTCTAGGTTTGCTCCAGCAGGTAGCTGCAGATAGTGGTCCAAGTGTCCACGTCTCACCTGCTACGGTGCATATCGGCGGCTTAACGCTTACCAACTCCATACTCTATGGGTGGGTCTGCACCCTGTTGATTATTGCCGTAATGGTGTGGGTGGCCCACCGGGTAAGCGTAAAGCCCCGCGGCGGACTGGTACAGTTCATAGAAGCCGGTGTTGAGTTTATCACCAACCTGGTTGAAAACAGTTTTGACGATAAAAAGGTGGGCCGTAAATATGTACCATATTTTGTAACTATTTTCTTTTTCATCTTATTTAGTAACTGGTTAGGTTTACTGCCGTTCGTGGGTGAAGGCTTCCGTTCTGGCGAAAATCCTTTGCTACGGCCTTTTACGGGTGATCTAAATGGCACATTCGCGCTAGGCTTAATTACCATGATTATGGTGTACGGTGCTTCGATTAGGGAATCCGGTGGGTTGCGCAGCTATTTCCGGCACTTCTTTGTGGGTAATCCTAAAAATCCGCTATTTTTTGTCATCGGCATATTAGAAATGTTTACCGATCTAACGCGTGTTCTGAGCCTATCGCTCCGGCTTTTCTTAAATGTGACGATTGGCGAGATTGTTATTGCCGTCTTTGCTTACCTGGGCCACTTTGCCGCGCCGCTGACCGCACTGCCCTTTACGCTGATCGAGCTGTTTATTGGAGCTTTGCAGGCTTATATTTTCACTGTGCTGGCAACCATGTATTTAGCCATAGCCGTAAATCATGCAACTGAGCATACCCATAACGAAGACTTGACCGAGGATGGCGTACCTGAAACAATAGGGGTACAAACGGCTGGGAGCTTGCGTGGGTAGGTTTGGTTTTGGTTTTGAGCACGCATTAATGTTAAAGAGAAGGAGTTAATAACCGTTTATGGCAATCATCGCAGACGCAGTTAATACAGCAATTATCGGTAAGGGCCTGATGATCGGCGGCGGCTTTATCGGCCCGGCTATCGGCATCGGTTTAATCGGCGGCAACTATCTGCAAGCCGTGGGACGTAACCCGGAGGCGGCTAAATTTTTGGGCCAGGCCTTGATCTTCGTGGCTATTGTCGAACTATTCGGACTACTAGCCTTCGCTAGCATCTTCATCGTTAAATAGGAAAGGCTTTTGTAGAATGCACATTTTGTCCGAAAACCTGCGCTCCGATGCTCACGTACATTTGAGTACGCTGCGCTTCGGTGCTCACTTTTCAAACAAACTGCACTATTCTAGAAAACCCTTAAACATGCTAAGTAAATTAGAGGTAGTTTTGTAAGTTATGCAGCTAGGATTGTTTACACATTTTGGAGAGAGCTCTTCGGGATTGGGCGCGCTAGGAGTGGATGGCAAGGCATTTATCATCCAACTGATTACTTTTGTGCTGGCCTATTTTGTGCTGCGCCGCTATGCGTTCGGGCCAATTCTAAATGTTCTTAACGAGCGCCGGGAAACGATTGAGAGTGGCGTGAAACTAGGTGAACAAATGCAGAAAGAGCGCATTGAGCTAGAAGCTAAAGTTGAACAGACTCTGCACAAAGCCCGTCAGGAAGCCGACGCTATTATCAGCGGCGCCCAGGAGTCTGGCCGCCAGGCTGTGCGCGAAGCTGAGGACAAGGCGCGAGAAAAAGCGGCAGGCATTCTGACCGAAGCCGAATCACGGATTACCCAGGACACAGCCCGGGCGCGTAAACTGCTCGAAAAAGAGCTGGTCGGCCTGATATCTGACGCTACCGAAGCTATTATTGATGAAAGAGTGGATGCGGTTAAAGACGCAAAATTGATAGAGAAAGCACTTAAGAGGCAGACAGTATGAGTAACCTAAAGCTGATGATGGCAAGCCTCCATCCTACGCAAAAGCGTGGGATCCCCTACAAATTACTACTGGCTTGGTCATGCAAAGGGCGCCAACCCGCATGAAGCACCCCCGCACCAAAATTGCCCAGCTAATTGCCGATAAAACGCTAAAAAGTGGTTCATCAAAAAAGCTGAGCCAAGAGATCGCAGCTTATCTATTAGCTGAAGGACGGATTAATGAGCTCGATTCTGTCCTGCGTGATGTGCAGGCAGACTGGGCTGCGGCCGGCTTCGTGGAGGTTATTGCAGCTAGCGCCCATCCCTTGACCACTAGCACCAAAGCCGACATTACGAAGCAGGTTACCAAGCTGTGTCCGGCTGCAAAAAAGATTATCGTCACAGAAGTGCATGACCCAGAAGTTGTCGGCGGCGTGCGCCTAAACTTAGCGAATCAACAGCTTGATCTAAGTGTCGAAGCGAAATTGAACAAGTTTAGACAGTTAACGGCTGTCGGAAAGGACTACTAGTGGCTGAATTATCCATTACAGAATTATCAGGTGACATCCGAGCGGCGATTGCCGAGCTCAAGCAGCAACCGGAGCTCGAAAGCGTCGGTGTCGTTACCCGAGTTGGCGACGGAGTGGCTTGGATATATGGGCTGAATGCCTCCGGTTATAATGAAATGCTTGAAATTGAAGCCGTTGACGGCCAAAAAGTCACGGCTTTTGCCTTAAATCTGGGCGTTGATGAAATCGGCGCTGTACTGCTTGGTGAAGATACCGCAGTTAAAGCTGGTGCCAAAGTCCGTCTGAGCGGTAAGGTGCTAGAAGTGCCTGTTGGCCCGGAACTAGTTGGCCGGGTAGTTGATCCGCTCGGTAATCCCCTAGATGGTGGTGCTCCAATCAAAACCCAACAATCCAGTCGCGTAGAACGTCAGGCACCCGATGTACTGTCGCGTAAAAGTGTCTTTGAGCCCCTGATGACGGGACTTATGGCGATTGACGCCACCGTGCCAATTGGCCGTGGCCAGCGTGAGCTAATTATTGGTGACCGTCAGACCGGGAAAACGGCCATCGCCGTTGATACCATGGTCAACCAGGCCCGGCAGAAGACAGGCGTGATTAACGTCTATGTCGCTATGGGCCAGAAACTCTCACAGATTGCTGCCTTACAGGAGCGTTTGAAGCGCGAGGGTGTGATGGATCAGACGATTATTGTAGCCACCGGTCCTTCTGACCCCGCTGCTAT
>JBBPZG010000026.1:0-4685 GCA_038199095.1 Saccharimonadales bacterium (SeqCode) | reverse complement strand
CGCTAGAGACATCACCCTATCTTCACTCTCAAACCAAACCTCTCTTTCTCTCCTCCTACTTTTGGTGGCAAAAGTAGGGCAAAAGCCACCGCCTGGACTATCTAAGTATCGTAAGACGCTTCGCTCGTGTCTACACTAAGCTTCACTGAAGCTTAGTGGGTTCACGGTTCGGTTATCCACTTATATATTGAACCTGCTCACGCGGCATAGTACCAGGCTAGTTTTTAATCAGTTTTCCTTTAATGCGGAAATACGGCATCCCGCTCTGCGGGATACATGATTGACTGGGTCCCGGCTGGAGTTTACCCCAGCGAAGGCTGGGGCTGGGACGACACAGGGGCGAAGAAGTGATGGGAGCTTTAGGTGGTCATCCCGAGGTAGTTGCGGATGTCAGTGGCCAGCTGCTGGGCTACGGCATGAGCTGCTTGGTCGCGCCGGGGGTCGGAATTGTGGTTCTGGGCATAATTCTCTACTGTTTGTAATGTTTCTTCAATGTCGTCGTTTATAACAGCTCTGTAGTAATTGGTGGCCAGCAGCTGCTCGATCTCATCGAGAGCGGTTTCCATACGTTTGCGAGCATCAGCGGCATCAACAACATCGCCGTAGCGGCGCTGCAGCCGGGCCTGCCAGGTTGCAAAGTCAGGTGGTAGTAAAAAAGCTGCCATCACACCGGGATCAAAAGCCTTATACTCGGCCACTCCCTGGACTTCAAGGTCAGTCAGGGCAATCTTGCCTTCGTCATGGGCGGCTTGTATCTCGGCTACGCTTGTCCCATACAAATTGCCACTGTAAACTTTTGCTTCTACAAAGGCCTGTTCTTTGAGCATACGTGCAGCTTGCTCATGCCGGATAAAGTGATATTCGCGGCCATCCTGCTCCAGTACCCCGTGATTAATGCGGGGCGGGCGAGTCGTGTGGGAAACAATGTGGTGATAGCGGCCTGTCGCTAGTAGCCTGTCTTTGAGTGAATCCTTGCCAGCGCCAGTGGGTCCAACCAATAGCAAAATTGGCGTCTGTTTGATAAGCTCGATGGTCTCTGCAGCTGGCTGATACGCGGCAAGTTGCTGGGTAAACTGATTATCCATCCCCCATGTATAGCAGATTTACAGAGGTCAGACAAGCGTGATAAGCGCCTGATGCCCCTATTCCACTGGCTTGCTGTATCATGAAAGAAGATGCCAGACCCTAAAAAAGCCCCTGATTTTTCACTGCCCGACCAAAACGGGGTCAAGCGATCACTTGCAGATTACAAAGGCCGCTGGGTTGTACTATATTTTTATCCGCACGACCGCTCGCTTAACTGCACCAAAGAAGCCTGCAACTTCCGGGATGAATACCGGGCAATTACCCAGTTTGGCAATGCCGAAGTTATTGGCGTCAACCGGGCTTCAGTAGAAAGCCATAAACGTTTTAGTGAACGCCACCACCTGAACTTTCCAATCCTCAGCGACGTTGGCCACAAAGTCACCGGTGCCTTCGGTGCCTGGCGCGCAGGCAAAGCCAAGCTTTACGACCGTCCGTTTGGCACCCGCCGCAACACTTATATCATCAACCCTGCTGGCGAGATCGTTAAGACCTACTGCTCAGTCGACCCTAACAGCCATGCCGAACAGGTTATTAGCGACTTACAGGCTCTTCAGAATAAAGACAGCGCTGTCAAAAAACTACGTAAAACCGCTGCGTCCTAGGCTGTTCGGTAGCCTACTAGCTTGACTGGCCAAACATCCGTGACCTTAAGAGTAAAAGCCTTAGTAAGACGACATGTACATGCAGGGACACAGCCAGTACACTGATTGCTAGCACAAAGTATCCGACGGTCACCAGCAGGTTGAGCGCGCCAGCGCCAGCGTAAGTCACTGCCAATATATAGGGTAAAAAGACATGCAGCGTCAGTTTTATGTGCACAAACCATACCAATAATACGCCGAGTCTGACAACCAGATGTATGGCTGCTTGCCTGAGTAGCGCTTGGCTATCGGCATGCACGTAATCCATTTCTTGCCTGAGCTGTTTAGCCTTATATAAGCCATTAACAACATTGCTTAAAAATAAATATGCTACGCCGCCGACTGCCCCCCAGAAAATGAAAAGTGGAACGTTGCTTATAAAACTACTGGCCGAGAGATTATTGCCCACTGTTTGGTAGCTACTCTGCACTGAATGATTTTGGCTGTTGTGCAGCGCTACTAAAAACTGCAGTGTGCTGCCCTGATAGTGCGCTAGTGCGGCTGAACCGAGCACCACTGCCAAGCTTAAAGTTACCGTGACCAAACCGCTCAGCCAGGAAGGCAGTAACATTTGGTAAAAAGCATTACGACGGTTTAAAGAACTGCCTATCACATAGCCATTCGTTAGATTCATAAGCGTATTGTATGCTCTAGTACTATGAAATTGAAACAACTAGCAATAAGGGCTGGCATTTTTATAACTTTGACCATCGCCAAAGTAGCGCAACTGCCGTTAAAAGTATCGCCGCTTCACCACTTAGCCATAATAAATTTGCAACGCAATTATCGGGGTGGCTAAGGTTTTCCACAGTATTCGTGACCTCAGTTGACTAAACTGATTACGCTTGATAGTATTTGCTTAAGTAACTCAAAAAATAAATAGGAACGCTAACATAAAATTAAGTAGCTAATCACGTTTGAGCATGATGGTGAAGGCCTCGGCGGGGATGTCGACTTTGCCGAAGCGTTTGAGGCGTTTTTTGCCCTTGGCCTGTTTGGCGAGCACTTTCTTTTTGCGTGACACGTCACCGCCGTATAAGCCAGTTGTTACATCTTTGCGGTAGGCACTGATATCTTCACGGGCGATGAACCGGCCGCCGATGGCTGCCTGGAGTGACACTTGGAAGTTCTGTTTTGGGATAACGTCTTTGAGCTTTTGCACGGTGTCACGGCCGATACTTTGGGCTTCGCTGCGGTGCAGCATGATGCTTAACGCGCTAACTATTTCGCCGGCCACATAAAAGTCGACTCGTACTAGATCCTCCGCCCGGTAGTTATCAAGCTCGTAATTAAATGAGCCGTAGCCACTCGTTAGACTCTTGAGCTGATCGTAAAAATCTGTCAGTAAATTGGCCAGCGGGGCTTCGAAGCTTACCAGGGCACGCCGCTCCACATAGCTGATGTTTTTCTGCAGGCCACGCTTGCCGCTTACCAGCTGGATAACTGAGCCAACATACTCCTGGGGCACTACGATCTCTCCTTTTATCCATGGCTCACGGATCTCCAGGATCTTGGCCGGATCAGGCAAGTCGGCAGCACTCTTAATGTCTAATTCTTCGCCGTTTAGTAAACTGATCTGGTAATCGGTTGAGGGATTGGTGACTACGAGCTCAAGGTTGTATTCACGCTCTAAACGCTCACGGATAATATCCATGTGCAGCAGGCCCAGAAAACCGATGCGTACTCCAAAGCCTAGTACCGGTGAATTCTCCGGCACATACTGCAGGGCCGAATCGCTAAGGCTGAGCTTTTCGATAGCGTCTTTAAGCTCTTGGTAGTACTCGTTGCTTTCCGGGAAGAAGCCGGCATAGACAAATGGCTGGACGTTACGGTAGCCCGGCAGCTGTTCACTGGCCGGTTGGGCTGCCAGCGTGATAGTATCGCCAACTTTGGCCTCACGGGTCGATTTGAGGTTGGTGACAATGTAGCCGATTTCGCCGGTTTGCAAGGCTGGGCCGGGCGTCATGCCCGGTTTCAGGGCGCCGACTTCCAGCGCTAGGCCAACGGCGCCGGTAGCCATCATTTTTACCTGGGCGTTCTTGGCAATTCGACCGTCAAATATTCGCACGTACAGGATGACGCCGCGGTAATCATCGTAGTAACTGTCGAATATCAAAGCGCGCGTCTGCTCATGCACCCTTCCAGAGGACGGACCCTTGGCAGTAGTTGGGGGTGACACATCGGCTATGATCCGCTCTAGTACTGTTTCGACTCCCCTGCCGGTTTTGGCAGAAATCTGTAGGATGTCTGTAAGTTCACAGCCCAGCAGGCTGACAATTTCGGCACCGACTTCTTCGACGTCAGCCGCTGGCAAGTCAATCTTGTTAAGGACGGGGATAATGGTTAGCTCGGCCGCTATCGCCAGATACACATTGGCCAGTGTCTGGGCCTGGATACCCTGGGTGGCGTCAACTACTAAGAGTGCTCCCTCACACGCTTCCAGGCTGCGCGATACTTCGTAGCTAAAGTCTACGTGGCCCGGCGTGTCTATCAGGTTCAGCTCATAATCCCCGGAGTCACGAGTTACGAGGCTAGAGTCAAGAGGTGGCTTCGCCACTGCGCCCTCGTGGCTCGTGACTCGTGGCTCGTGACTCTTGTACGCCATACGGACTGGGGCCAGCTTGATGGTGATACCCTTTTCACGTTCCAGGTCCATCTTGTCGAGCAACTGGGCTTTCATGTTGCGTTTTTCGACCGTGCCGGTCAGCTCAAGCAGTCGGTCGGCCAATGTCGACTTGCCATGGTCGATGTGCGCAATAATACAAAAATTCCGGATGTGGTCCTGCTGCATGTCCAGACATTATATCTTATAGCAGGCTGCAGGCAGGCTGTAAGGGCTAATCCACATCTATCTGTCATAGCGAAACTTTAGCAGCTGCCTTGATTTCTCATCTGTTTTATCGGCTTTCAGTCGTAGCCGTAGCTACGAACTGAAAACGAAAAACAGATGAGAAGTGG
>JBBPZG010000025.1:0-2087 GCA_038199095.1 Saccharimonadales bacterium (SeqCode) | reverse complement strand
CGGAATTTGGCCGGCGATCCAACGCTTATACTTCCCATTGGGGAACCGCTCAAGGAGAAGTATCGGTAACTGTAAACTGGGACAGAAATGCAGACAAAATAACGATAGACAAGAAACAATTTAATCGAAACGCAGGAAATGTTTTCGTTGTTATCCGCCAGCCGTCCGGTAATCTGGCCGCAACTCAGTTGGCCAGCCCCGGTGCCGACCTCGATGCAAAAGCCGCTCTTCAATTCATCCAGCATCATATGACTAATGAGCCAGTAATCACAACCGCTCGGCTTGCCGAATAAGGCTTAATAAAGTGTCTTCGTTTTTTTATTCTTCATTCGATACGTCTGGGCGATTGCTACTGCTTATCTATTTTCTTATCTAATCGCAATGTTTTTTCTTACCCTTAATTACCTTGTTTTTGCGTGTATTGGATTCGTTGGGGTCTTCGTGCCCACTTTTATTCTTCCACGCACATCTCGCGTATTTTGCGCTATTGTTTTGCTTTTTTGGGACTTCCTGTTATTGCCTCGTATCCTATTTGAATCTAAAGGATATTCTTTCGCTGGTAATGGGTGGCTTGGCTGCTATCCTGATTCACTACTTTTGTTCCCGGCCTAAAAAAGCTGACGGGGCGTGAATATCTCTTCAGGCTGATAGAAATTTAATTTAAACAGGCAAGCGATAAAATTGGCTTTTTATTTCATCCCATTGTTCTGCGGCTTCGCGGATGGTTTTCGATGTAATCGCAATGACAGTGCTGGTGGTCGCCGCGCGCACCATGTCTGCCTCTATTTCGGGATGCCAAATCACCGCTACTCCGTGATGAATTGCTTCGGCTTCATTCTGAAGAGTTCTAATAGCAGTGGCTAAAGCTTGTAGGCGGCTTTCTTTATCCGGGAAATCGGAGCAGATACTGATCAGCCCTTTATCATACCCGGTCTCATCGTCACGGCAGAAACCGCTATGCCATCCGACCTTCCGAAGCCCATCCGTTACGCGTTTCGGCGCATCAAGATGAATTACGAAGGCTTTCGCCAAAGCAGGCCGAGAGGGGCGTCTGAGTTCCAAAGGCAATTGCATCAGAGCTTCGTTTACGGAATTGGCAGAGATTTCGTGGACTGGCCACTGCGAAATGTGTTGTCATTTCTGTGCCCTACAAGTGGCCACAGGGGTCTTGCGCAAGCCACATTCATGATCCCGTTGACGAAAATAAATTATTGGCTTGGGCCCGGGAAGGCGTGGCAAGAGATGCATATTGTGCAGGACGGTAGGTTAAAGCGGCTGGTTGCTGCATTTGTTTGGTGAAGTTGACATTCAAATATTTCGCGAGTAAATTGACCAACCTGTCCAACTTGGACGGATTGCGAGTATAAAAATTATGTCATCTAGTAATTCAAGCAATAACGGCGGGAGTGGTGCTGGTAGTAGTAGCGGCGGGGGAGGTGGCGGCAGCAGTAGTAGTGATTTCAGCAGTGGGGGTGGCCGGAGTGGCGGAGGGGGTAGTAGCGGTTCATGGCAAAGCAGTGAGTCCCAGTCCGGTAGCGGCAGTCCATCGCAGCCGAATAGCAGTCCATCGCAGCCGAGTAGCAGTCCATCGCAGCCGAGTAGCAGTAGTTCGTCAAAGTCTGCGAGTAGTAGCTCATCAAGCAGTAGCAGTTCATCGAGTTCTGGCGCTCCTAGTTCTGGCTGCACGATTAAGTCGGAAACATTCGCGACTGTTCCATCCAATCGAAAAAGAAAAAAAGTAGGCGTGGGTGAAAAAGTAACCCTGACCTTTTCAGGCAATAGTGCATCTTGGACGACAACTGGCGGCACTCTTTCAGCGACCAGCGGAAAAAATGTGACATGGACGGCGCCTGAGCGTGCCGCAAAGATCACTATCACAGCCGTTGGCCCGAATTGTACTGCCACAATAGAGTTTCAAGTGGTCGAACCTTCGGGCGCTTATATCATTCAAAAGCCCGGTAGCGGAGTTTGGCACGTTCATAATAAGGCCTCCGTTGGATTCCTAGGATTAATTTTCCTGAAGCCTGTTGATGTCTCCTTCAAAAACATACAATTTAATGAAGCTGGAGGCGTTGTATCCGCAACTG
>JBBPZG010000024.1:0-2494 GCA_038199095.1 Saccharimonadales bacterium (SeqCode) | reverse complement strand
TTTCCACCTCAAAAGCGACAGACTATTTCCATATAAATATACTAACGTCAGGCGGACTTACGGCGAAAACGGGCAAACAGATGCCGTTGAGTTTTGCCATTGCCATGGAGGTCCTTGTATTTCTGGAGTTGCTGCTTAAGCTTGGCTTCGACGATATCAATGGCGGCATACATATTTAGCGCGCTTTCTTTAATAATAATTGTCTGCCCTGGCAGATAAAGCGTCACTTCGCACCGGCAGCGATCATTACTTTTACGCTTGGTTTCTTTTAAATGGACTTCGGCATGCGCGCTCTCGCGGCTGTGCCGGGAAATATAGCGGTCAAGATTGCCAATTTTTTTGTTAACGTAGGCGCGTAGCTTATTGTCTAAATCGGTGTGAATACCCTGAATCTCAAATTTCTGCAACATATTATCCTCCTGTCAGCCTTTCAATATACCAAACCCTACCTAATAGTATACGCTCCGATTACAACTTATTCTGTACGCTCAGGAAGCTTAGATCTCAGTTTTGCCGCCAATATAAGGCTGCAGGACTTCGGGAATCTTAACATCGCCGTTGGCTGTCTGGAAATTTTCTATAATAGCTATCAGCGGGCGCTGCGAGAAAGCCGTAGCGTCATTGGTGTGCGCCAGCTGAATTGACCCGTCGCTCCGTCGAACGCGCGTTTTCATGGCCTGCGCCTGAAAATCGGTCATGTAATCGGCTGTGTGGGTTTCACGATACTTATTCTGGCCTGGCAGCCAGGCATTGATGTCCATCCCGCGGGCATTTGGAAAGCCAATGTCAGCCGTACACTTATTGAGTAATTGATATGGCAGGCCGAGTTGCTGCATAAGGTATTCTTGTATCGCCACTAATAACAGATGTTCCTGCAAAGATTCCTCCGGTAGATTGAAGCTTTCCATTTCTAATTTGTTAAACTGGTGCAGGCGAAACAAGCCCTCCATGTCTTTGCCGTAGGTACCGGCCTCACGTCGGAAGGCCGTGGTGTAGCCCACATAGCGCAGCGGAAGGTCGGCTTCAGACAAAATTTCATCGAGATACATAGGAGCAAGAGTATGTTCGGCGCTGGCATTAAGCCATAAATCTTCGCCTTCGATTTTGTAGGTCTGCTCTTCTTTATTAAGCCGACCTGTAGCTTCAAACACTTCTTTTTTAGCTACTGCCGGCGGCAGTACCGGCACGAATGGCTTGGGGCTGACATTTAAATTATTGTCGGCAATGACTTGTTTGATCACACTCTCATCTGTTAATTTGTTAAACGCAAATTGCCAAAGTGCAAATTCCAGCAACACTAAGTCGCCCTTAAGGTAGACGAACCGCGAGGCGGCAACCTTTGTCGCCCGTTCCTTGTCTATCCAACCCTTGGCTTCACCAATCTGCCAATGGTTTTTAGGTTCAAAATCAAATGCCGGCTTATCACCCCAGGTCTTAACCACCACATTTTCGTCTTCTGAAGTGCCAACTGGCACGTCATCCAGCGGCATATTCGGCACTTTCTTAAGCAACGCTGTGAATTCCTGCTCGACCGCAGCCAGCTTGTGCTCCAAATCGGCCACTTGATCTTTGAGCTGGCGTCCGGCTTTCATCTGATCATCACTGGGCTGCCGGCCCTTGGACCCTGTGGCTAATTCGTTGCGCTGCCGGCGCAAACCTTCAACCCGCTGTAATATTTCACGCCGCGCCGCATCAAAGCCCAATAGCTGAGTAATATCAACACTGTAGCCCTTCTGCTTGGACTTCTCGGCCACCAGCTCCGGATTATCACGGATAAACTGAATATCTAACATACAGTCATTATACAGTTTTAGGCTGTGATTAGGCAGTTCTTAGGTATGCGAGCGATTGAGCGAATCGAGACTGCGAGTTAACATCAATACGTAAAGCCCGCTGCTCATACATAAGTTCGTAGAGCCGATTATGCATTGCTTCAGCCTCATGATCAGTCACGGGAGGCGGTGTGAAGTCTAGCAGTCTTTGTTCGCCGCCAACTACAAAAGACAGTAACTTTTCGGCTACATCTTCGATGTCATCGATATCCATGTCATCGATATTAGAGAAAGCTTCAAGTATAGATCCTGCAAGCCCCGAATTAAATTCATTAGGCCGGATCTCAAGCTGCCCACCACGGCTGGCATCTTCGGTTAACTGCGCGATCGGTTCACTGCCATCAATTGTTAACAGCGCCATGAATCGCGGTACTTGAGGTGTTAGCTCGGGCATACGACTGAGCAGTAACTCGATGGCCTGTAGTTCGCCTTGAGTTCGAAGCTCAACATCGGCCTGCTGCACCGGAATTTTCAGGCCGCAGTAAGTCTCAGAGCCAAGAACACCAATTTTGCCAAGTGCTCTCATCCTATACTCAGCGCCCTGTATTCCAACCTCACCGCCCAGCTCGTAGGTGCCTAATAGATCTGGATCTATAGAACGTACAGACGCCACGCAATGATCGATATAACTCTCCGCAGTCATTGTAGTCAATGATACTATA
>JBBPZG010000023.1:0-10583 GCA_038199095.1 Saccharimonadales bacterium (SeqCode) | reverse complement strand
GACATTCTTGTATATTCTGGTGCCGTTTTGAACACGGCTAATCGTACCGCTGACATCAAGCGTGGTATCGGGGATGATATTGCCAATACTGAGTTGACTCGATGCACCTGAAAGGGCAAGACTGCCTGACATTGTGTCACCAGATTTTAATAAGTGAATAGTATCAGTAGTAGGGTTATAAGCCGTAGCATTTACTACTGGATTGGCCGCAGTTCCAGTGACGGTGACGTTCGTACCGGCTACTACAGACTGCACTACGCCAGATGCTCCGGTCGCTCCAGTTGGACCTGTTGCACCCGTATTGCCCGTTGGTCCAGTAGGACCAGTGGAACCACTGGCTCCAGTAGTACCTTGTATGCCCTGAGAACCAGTAGCCCCAACATCACCCCTAGGGATTGTGAAGTTAAAAGTAGCAGCACTTGAACTACCGGAATTGGTAACATTAGCTGAAGTGCCTGGTGAACCTGTAGTAGTCGTGCCCGCTGCTACAGTTGCAGCTGCGCCGCTTGAGCCGGTGAGTCCGGTCGCCCCGGTATTGCCGATTGGGCCGGTTGGGCCAGTACTACCAGTTAGTCCGGTAGGCCCTACACCACCGCCTGTTAAAGTACTGGTAATAGTAGAACCAGTCGTTACGGTACTGTTGATTACTCCATCACTGCCTACGTTAGTATTTATGGTCGCTGCGTTAGGCATCAGGCTAACCTATTCGTAGTTATACCCTCAAGTACGAATGTACCTGAGTCACATTTATATTCAGCACCACTTGAATCAATAACTTTTAGGCTGTAGTAATAAGTTGCAGGAACCACGGTATCGGCTATGTCGGACGGATTAATCGTAATAGTTGTAGTCTGGGGGAAAGTCGAACCTGACATGCTTAATGTCTTAGGAGTCATTATCGAATTAGTAACATCTGTGACATCGCTGTCATACTTCGCATTCTTCACCGTGAATAGCAAAGTCACACCTAAATAGGTAGGAGCTGTATAGGTGTGCGTCAGTTTGTAGGTAGTACCTCTGGTGTAGAGTATTTTATTAGCCATATGATTCCTTAATTCTTAGGGTGGGTAGTCCTTATGCCGTAGCGTTTTGGCCAGTGGCTACGCTATCAGTGGCGTGGACTACCCTTTTTGGTTTAGGCTTGGTTACCAGTAAACCCGCCGGCGTTAAGGTCACGCTGACCGTTATCACGGTGTAGGTTGTTCTGGTGGGTGCGCCATTCACCCTGTCTACGCAAGAGGTCTTGGGCTGTAACCTCATCAACCTCTACTTTTCCGTAGAACTCAGTAGTACTGTTTTGGGAGTTGTAACGTCCGCCTTGGTGTTTGCCAATATTAACCAGCGGAGTATCGAGCACGACTGTTACTTTTTTGTCATGGCGTATATCTGTATCTGCCATAGTTTTCACCTCTCTTATTTAACTTCTTGACCATCGCCAGCGGACACTTTAGGAGCGCCCTTAGCGACTTCTTTTGCTGCTTCATTACCTTCGTTCGGGTCAGCTACACGTACTGCGTCACCTTCGTTTGAGACAGGCTTAACAGTAAGCGGTACACGGACATGCTCACCGCCCAATGGACGGGTAGGGGTCTGTGCGGTAGCTTCCATAGGATCGTTAGGGGCAGGTACTGCACCGTGGTGAGTCCCTGCGTAGTCAGCGGCGCTTTTAGCATCGCCTTCCAGGTCTTTTATTGCCTGGGCGTGGTCAGAGTTAACTTCTACGCCTTTACCTTTGTTGTACTGGACACCGTTGATATTGAAATCACGTTCCAGATCTACCTTGGAAGTAGAAACTCCTTTGTTACCTGGCCGTGTGGCGTCGGTAGGGGTGATCTTTTCTCCGGTAGTGTTGTCAACTTTGGCTGGAGCGGCATTTTGGGCGTTTTCTGTAGCCATATTGTTTTACTCCTTAGTTTTAGTAGTTACTAGCGCTCTCAATACGAACCAGGAAGGAATTATTTAATATGGCTGCTTTAAAGCCAACCTTCCAACCGATTGTTCGCTTCTGGTTTAGTGGATCTGAAACTCCACCCGGGCCTTCGACAAAGCTTTTCAGGTTCTGTAGATTAGTTACGGCGTAAGCGTTGCGGCCTACTAGGTAACTGGTGTGTACAGTAACTGTGCTAGTGATGGTAGGGATGACGTTTGAGATGACTATCATGACACCGAACCATGTACCAAGGACACGTCCAGCCTTAAGGCTTTCAGCGTTGTACTGGTTAGCTGCTTTGAAGTCAGCGTCAGCCAGGATATCCATACCGACTGAAGGGTCTACATACAAAATGTAGTAGTTACCAGCAGAGCTGTTGTTGTCGAACTTATCGCCAGCGTTAATCTTACGAGCACCGTTCTTCTGCAATGTAACTACAGCTTTGCGAAGCTCAGTAGTAGACATTACGTTTGAAGCGCCTAGACCTACACGGTTAGCGACAGCACCGGCATATTGAACAGATGTTCCAGCGACTAAGACTGAGTTAACAGTCACTTCGATGGTTTCTGCGGCCTGTTCACCTAGAAGCATGGTGGCTTCCTGGACAATAGGGTGCTTAATAGTTAACTCGGCTAGATCGGTCAGAGTGACGAAAGCGCCCCACTGGTCGATAGTAGCGGTAGTAGCTGTTGGGCTAAGGGCTGTGTCGGTTGGGGCTGTGCCTTCCGTAAGTACAGCGCCTGGAATAGCCAAACGTGCATACTGGGTGAAAGAAATAGTCTTGCTGGAATTAGCAGGAATATCCTCTGTGTAAGCTGCATCCGTAAGTACAACATCACGTCCGGCAACGTCTAAAAGACGCTTGCTGAAGTAAGTTTGTAGATCGGCTGCAGTTGTAGTTGTCGTAGTAGCTGCCAAGGTTTTATCCTTCTTTCTGTTAGAAAACAGCCACCTCTCTTACAGCCACCTCTCTTATGTTTTTAACTTTTAAAATTTTATATCTGCAAGACGGGCTTCAATAGCTGCGTCGCTGTCAGCATCCGGTGTTGACGGAGCGTTAGGCGTTACAGCTTGCTCGTCTTGTAAAGTTTGTACGTTTTGTGCCGTCCTGGTTGTAGCCAAGCGGCGCTCAGACTCAATTCCCTTAATGTAGCGTTCAGCAATCTTCTTTGCGGAAATTTGCTTTAGTGCTTCAGGGTTATACTGGGCTAATGCCAAGCGATCCTCGATCTCTGCCCGGATGTTATCAGCATGGATAGTGTTATCCGACAAGCCTTTATCATCTAACAGTTTCTCGATCTCGGTTCCCTCAGCGTCCATGCGGTTAGCTACTTGCTCACGCTCCATTTGCATACGCAAAGCTGAAACTGCTGCACTCGCTTCCGCTCTAGCCACCTGAGTCTGATTTTGTTGAATAGCCTCGACTGAATATTGACCCTCATCATCGGGTTTGAGAGGTGTAATCCCCTGCATAGCCTGAGTCCGGGCAAACATCGCCTCATACTCTTCAATCTTAGCGTCCCGTTCTTTGATCTTGCCTGTAAGTTCACCGAAGCGACCCTGCAACCGATCTTTCTTTTCGGGACGGCCACTCTCCTTTTCCTCTGCTTTGGGATTATCTTTGGCTTCAGGTTCAGCTTTTTTAGTTTCCGGCTGTTCCTTATCCTCAGAACCAGTCGCATCAGGTTCAGGTTGAGTCGTTTGTTTATCATCCCCTGAGGGTTGATCTGCTACTGGTGGGGTAGCAACTTCGGTATCTGCTCCGAAGTTCTCTAGTGGTACATCTGGAATATCATCCATATGACCTCCTTTCATTTCACCACTTCAGACACTTACGCAGTCAGCTTCGAGGGCTTTTAGCTATAAACCCTGTCCCATGCTTGCGGAGGTGACTGCAAGCACAGGACACGATCTAAACCTTCTCTAAAATAGGCAGTCCTTCCTTATCATTTCCCTTGTAAACCATATTTGGCGGTATGGAGTAGCTATGTTCATAAGGACATGACCTACAAACCAGCATCGGGCCTTGCGGTACAAGAAGATGACCAGCCAGACTAACTGGTTTTGGAGTAATATCTGCTTCTCGATGTTCTGGTTCATACTTTTTATCCTCATTTTCCATTTGTCCTCACGGCCTCTACTGCCTGGTCTATCTTGCTTAGATAACCTTGTAGCTTTTCGGCAACCTGGAGTTCTGTTCTAGCTACCTGGCCTAACTCAGAGTCTGTGTATTCCTTAATCTTTAGGTTGGATAGCGTCCTAAAACCCTCAATATCCTTAACCATTTGCTTCCTGATCTGTTTCCAGCCTGGATGGTCTCTTAGGGCTGCTAAATTAATATCCTCTTGGCGCTGGGCTTCTTCCTGCTGTTTTAATTCAGGAGATTTATCGGCTTCAGCGTCATAGCCAAGATCCGTTAATCTTTCATATGGAACTGGTGCTGAACTCAATGCGACATCATCCATACTCATTGCGGTACTCCTTGGGTGTTAGGTTGCAGCGGTTGGCCATCAGGCCCTACGGCATTAGGGTCGGATCTAGGTGTTTGCATATCAAGATTGTGCGACACGGTATCTTTAGAGTGTTGTGCCATTAAGGCCTGTTCTTCTAGCTGGTGGACAGGGTCAGGTGTATAGCCTTCAGCATGTTCCATTTGGGCTTTAGTAAGCGGTGATGCGTCGTTGTAACTAATAGATTGAGAGGGTTTATTCTTCTCGATCTGTAACTGGGTTTTAAGTTGCTGTATCTGGTCATTCTGTTTCTGGAGCATTGGATCGGGTGGAGGAGGCTGAGGATTGGTGGACGGAGGTTGGCCGGGTGTTGAAGGATCTTGAGGTTGCTGTGGCTGTCCGCCCTGGGACTGCTGCCACATAGCCATAGCTTGCGGATCTTGTAACATTGATGGGTCGAAAGGTTTAGCGTCATCTACTTTGCTAGAGGTTTCGGGTATTAGGTCTTCCCAGTTATCAATTCCCTTAGCAATAAGCATCTTCTTACCGAAGTTTCCATAGCTGAACTGCCGACCTTCCTGCATCCAGCCTTGCTCAAGTCTGCTCCAGGCGTCAGTACCCATAGCTTCAAGTAACATATCGTAACTCTGGGATTCATCGTCATCATCAGCCTGACGGGTAGTGTCAGAGTCCATTTCGTAGCGATACGCACCCTTGAGATCATCAGGGCCGAGAGTTAACTTAGCCGCGCCCTTACCTGATAATTCCCAATCAAGTTCACCTCCTTCAGTCACAATATGCTTTTTAGCAGAGTCAAAGATCTCTATGACATCTTTACCGCCAGAGTCATATATAGACTTGATATCATCATCAAAGATATGGAACTCGATAGCAGAAGGCTGCTTAGTGCCTATCAGGTTAATCATGCCGTTAGACAGTTCGTTAATCCCGTCTTCTAACATAGCCGTGTCCCAGTTATCCCTGGCGTTCTCGGTCTGCTGGTTCTCCTGGATAGCTTTAGGGGTCTTACCTTGGGACGGTGAACCCTCGCCTTGAGCTATATTGGTAGTAGTAGAACCGTTTTGACGATTTAGAGCACCAGACATAAATTGATAACCTTCAGTCATCTCCTGGGAACTGGAAGCGGAAGGCTCTATAAATCCAAATGCGTCTTTATTTGGTAATTTAGTCTTAGCACCTGGTTCATATCTGATTTGCGAGGCGTTTACCCCGTCTGTGTAGTAAGACATCGGATATAAACGGAATTTAGAGAAGTCCATAGCCATGTTTATGAAGGAATCTATGGCATTTTGGAGGGATTGGCCACGTTCTACGTCACCCATACCCCATATAGAATCAAGAAGAGGGAAACAGAACTTAAATACTACGGGTAATCTGCCATTCTTATGAGGGTTAGGAATATCACGGACAATCATATTGTCGTATTGAGGAGCGAAGGTTATCCAATGACCCTTCTTACCCCTCTCATACTTGGTTACAAGCTGAATCTCCCCCCTATGAAGGTCGATAGATTGTCCACGGTCATTTTGGAGGTTGGTAATCCTGCGGGAGTTATCGGGTTGAGCACCATCCTTCCACTCGGATATAATCTTATTTAAGTTCTCGGTAATCCACCCAGAATTATCAACTTTAGACTTAATATATTCTTTGTTATGGTAAGCCTCAATAAACACATACTGGCATCTTTGTATACTCAATCTACCAGCTTGAGGAAATACATATCTTGGATCTAATACAGTCCAGTCAGGGCCTGTATATTCATCATCTACCCGGTAATCATAAATAGCCGGGCATGCTCCATACACCATTGAGTAGTAATCCCACATGCGGAGTTTAGTAAAGAAGGAATAATCAGTATTAGCACCGGGCATGACGTACTTATGCCAGACTAAATCCATAAGTTTAGACTTACCTACATCATCTTTATCAAGGGCTTGAATCCGTCCGGTTGGTAATTGTGCGACCACCCTTGCAGCACGTTCCCACAGTAGATTAGATAAAGTTCCTTCACGAACCCGTGATTTAAACCCTGCCTGGTTAACTAATCTCGCATAAGCAGTATCTAAGTAATCCTCCCATTTAGTCCTGAACTGCTGCATAGAGTTCTTGGCAACATGGAACTCCCTGTTTAGCTGTTCTATAGTCTCAGCGTCTTGCTTATCGTTGGCACCATTAACGGGGGCGGTATCACTAGAGTTATTGATAGGTGGATACTTCTTCGGCATATAATTTAGGGCATAAAAAAAGAGGCCCAACAAATGAATGTTGAACCCCTGACTACCGCTTTAACGGCTCGCTGGAATACTTCTCGTATTATACCACAGTAGAGTAGTAAAGCCTAAAACTATATCTCATAATTATTCTCAATCGTGTCAAAGGTGTTTACTTGGGTTATCGTAGAACCATGATGTACTACTGAGATAGTTATAGTACCGTCACCTTCAAGAGTATTCAACTTATCAAGCACCCAGATCTTTGCAGTCTTTTGGTCTCGATCAAATGACCTGAATTTAGTATGGGTACTACTGCTACCTATAGACTTACCGATCTCACCATTAGCTACCACAAACTCCATGGGGATACGGCCATAGCCCATTTTCTTAGCTTCTGCTTGCACATCTATAATCCACTGAGGGGGGTTATCCATCTATTTCCTCCAAATAACTATTTAATACTGTAGGTTGTTTATCATCCGGAGTGGTTAGCTTAAGGGTTCTGCTACCACTTGTAAGTGTCCATTCTTCCGCATCTTTATGGTGGGCTGTCCACTTACCTTTAAACTCTTTAGATGCCTTGTCCTGGGAGTATTCAGCTATGTCTTGTTCTAGTGCGGTCATATTAATAGCAGATATCATTTATTCTCTCCTGCACCAAAGAGTTCATCGTGTATCTGGCGTACTATCATATCAGCCTGTTCATCAGCAGTTCCCAGTAATGACTTCTTAACATCCGATATATCTCTCTGCCTATCATAATGAGCACCCCATAATTCTTTAGTAACTTGCCACACAAACTTAGTTACTAGCAGCCCCGGGTATACACCGGGTTCTATAGGTTTGAACTTACAATTATATTTACCGTACTGGATTATTAACTTACCATTCTTGATCTCTACTGTCATGGGTAAAGCTGGCACTTGGTCTGTTTTCATTTTAAACCCTTTACTATTTCATGTATCTTATCCAACCTTGCAATAAACAACTTACACTCAGGTGGCAGTATCTTTGTATTGTGTGCGAACTTAACATTAGATAGTTTCTTAATATCCCGTATTGTCTGTTGATTCATATATAAAACCCATCAGTAAACATTGATGGTTCCAGGACTGGTTCTTCTTCTACTCTGGGTCTTTGTGATTCCAGTCCATAGCCGGCCGCATCCATACCGTCAGACCAAAAGTGGTCGGGTATATTCAATATATTTCCATCCTTATCTGTTTTCCACATATAGTTGCGGTAAGACTTAATTAAGTTTGTACTACGCTTAGTCAGCGACATACGCTGAGACTTTACATGATCTATCCTTCTGTTTACTACTCCTTGGCCCTTTTCGCTAGATGTAATGGCTACGCCCATCATCTTTAGTGCATCTATGCTCTTAGGTTCAGCCCCATCTGCTATGACTAAGGTTTGTGGTGCTTCTGAATTATTAATGTAATTACCAATGTCAGAGTTAGTCATGCCAGTCCTATAGAACAATTCATCTAATATAAAGCCACCGTTATAGAAGAAGATGTCTACAAGTACAGCTGGATCACGTGAATAACCGAAGTCTAGCCCTCTTGATACCCGCCTGGCTTCATGGGGAATATCATCTATGATCTGCCAACCTTTATATATCTTACCTTCTACCTCGCCTAGTTGGCCTAAGCCGTAAACCTGGTACCAGGCTTTATTGCCTTTTCGTGCTTCAATAGCGTCAATAATGGCTTGTTCCAGACCCTCATTGTCCTTATAGGTCAAAGTCAGGAAGTCTATATCTTGTTTAGCTAATACCTCTGTATAAGCCCAATACTCATGAGTCGGGTTACTATCTATAAACACTAGCTTCCTCGTACGTATCTCTAGTTGAGTGTATGTTTCATAGCTATTGTTGTTGCCCTCATTGAGATAAAGCACATCTCTACGGGGGCCACGCACTTTATCTGAGTTATCCGCACTAAAGAACTCAATGATAGACCCTGTCTCGAAGGTATAGATGAAGTCGGTGCGGTTCCATCTGCCCTCCTTAAAGTAGCCTCGTTGCTCCATGATGTTCTTGAAATCTCTGATAGCGCCACGTTTTAAAAAAGGCACAGATTCCCCTACAACGCTTATGATGTCCCCTTTAGTTGACTGAGCATAATCAATAAGCCACATCAGTATGCTTATAGTCTTAGAGCTAGATGTGCCGCCATTAACAAACCTTATGCGCTTATCGAGCTTGAGTATCTTTTTCAGCGCCGTTGTTTCAACAAACAATTCTGTACTCCTCTAATGCCTCGCGTCTTGCGCTTGCAGCTTGCTCGAATGTTAGAAAATATTTGCTGAGTACACGTTTTATAAATGTGCTTACCCACTATTAGCTTCTATCTGCTTAGTAACTTCTGCTTCTACCTTCTTAGTGCTAGCACCTCCCAACAAAGGCTTTGGCAGATGCACGTTCACGTCCTGAGTGCTACGTTGCTGGAATATTTCAGGCTCTAACCTCTCTAATAAGAACTCAGGCTTGGCTAGTTTAGCCTTCTTCTCTATAAATCGGATCCGAGCTTGCTCTAACCTATCCGAGAACTGTTCGTCATTTGTTCGCCATGAAAGTATAGTATCTTCATCACGATTAACTGACCTGGCTATAAGCTTGTAATGATAAACAGTTTCTCCGGCAGCTACAGCAATACCCTTAAGCCTTTCGATATCCGCTTCTGTTTGCTTAGTACCGGACTTATTAGCCATCTACACTACACGGCTTCATTGCGTCTCCACCGTTACGGTTACGATTTTTTGGGCATCTATTAAACCTAATGCAAACATGTTTTCATCCTGACTACTAAGGACAATCTGAAATTCCATATCAAGAGATGCTAGTTTCTTACTAGATACTTTCTTGATTTCCGCATCAAAGACTATTGGTTCACTCATTAAAAACACCCCTCGCTCTTTAAGTGCCTGTTTTCGCGTTTATTACAAAGCTTTGGTTTCATTACTCGTGCGCCTCAGAGGTAACATTAGTTTCAATATCCGGGTCTTCCAGCTGCAAGTCGGTAACTGCGTCATCAGCTCCTAAGTATGTAAAAGCTGCAATCTTCCCCTCCGGTTTAGGCTTAGGTTTAATCTCCTGCAACAATAAACTTCCTATACCTTTGGCTACACCGGCAGTGGCTAGGACATAGGCTTCGATTGTTTCTCTATTCACTTTATGCACCCCCCTATTAAAAACACTGTGAGGCTTCCTGAAGTTGTGCGGTGTAAGTCAGGAGGCCTCTTTTGTTGGTCGCTTTGCTAGCGATAAGGTGCTAGGCTGTACTTTATGTACTAGCCTCACAACATCTTCAAGAGAGGGTTTGCTTTTTTATTTGCAAAACGATTTGTCCTGATTGTACCATATCTGTCTTGTAAGCACAAGGATAAATCCATAATCTAGCCCCATTACTCGTTGACTTGACACTAGAGAATATTTGGAAACATAATTTTATGTATTTCCTCTACAGTCTTATTCTTATTTGTGGGGGCGGGGTTAGTATTCATTTATATCTTCTCTACTTTCCAGTCAGCCGACCAATGTCTATGAGCTGGCGACTGTTTTGCTTCTTCTTCGGTGTCAAAATGTTGAGCTTCTTCAATGTTTGGTGTAGAGGCTGGCCCGATACCAGTCATACCCTTAAAGTACTTAGGCTTGCCTATATGGTCGCCACCCAGATATTCATCTACTAAAATGTATTTACTCATATTACTCCATTCTTATTCTTATTTGTGGGGAGGTATCTTGGGTCATCGGTAATCTCCATCTTCTAACCCCATATATTGAATATTCAGCAGTTTAAGTATTTCTTTGAAATGTTTTAGGCATACATAGGGGTGTTCAAACTCTTTTATTACGCCTAGCTTTAGCTCTGCTACATTTTTACATTTCTTGTATTGGCAATTGGGCATCATAATATAATCCCTTTCTATCTGCTCTTTAAGTTCAGCTAATTGGTTGGTCAT
>JBBPZG010000022.1:0-8183 GCA_038199095.1 Saccharimonadales bacterium (SeqCode) | reverse complement strand
TATTCGATATCTGCTTATGGCCCGGCTAGATAAATCTTTGCGCTCCGTGTCAGGCAATTCCTGATTCATAAAGTAGTGAGCTGCTCTTAAGACTTCATAACAGTACTCAACTTGAACAGTCGCGCAACGATGGCGCCAATAGTCTTCACCAGTTACTCCTTTGAGCCTATTTTCTTTATCAACCTGATGCATACTCATAAGAGCCAACTCAAAATCGGCTAAATCTGCATCTTTCATAACTTCGCATTGTTGCCACCCTTCCAGGCAACCCTCCCGACGCGCCAGCCTGGTTTCATGCTGCTCCACGCTAGCAGTGCCCTCTGCTACCATAAGTTCAATAAAGGATGCAAATGGTCCCTGGACAAACTCCGGTGAGGCAGATGTACGTTCCATACCTAATGTTAGCTTTTTTCGAGGATAACTAACTGTGTGACATCGGTTAGTTCACCGGGCTTCAGCTTGAGCTTACTGATCGTTTCCCGGGGTTCCATGGCAAGTTCTTTGAGGGCGTTACTTAGGTCTTGCTGGGGCACAGGGAAGTTCAAAGCTTTGTCGGCATAATGCGTTGGTACAACCAGTTTCGGCTCAATAGCTTTAATGAGCTTCAAAGCACCGACTGGATCCAACGTGTAACCGTTGCCACCCACTGGCACGATGAGCAGGTCGACTATACCGATGGCCTCTAGCTGGGTATCATTCAGATCAGGGTAAATGTGGCCGGTGACCAGCACACTATAATCGCCCGCCACCAACTTGAGCATTGTGGCATTATGCTGGCCTGCTATGTCCATATGTGCCCGGGCGGCAATCCCAATGATGGAAACATCCGATATCTCGTACTCGCCTGGGCTGTCAAAAACCAGCCTAGCAGTACTGCCACCGCCGTGCACCCCTGTAAACAATGCCACGTCGTCCGGCTTCAGCACACCTTTTGCACCTAAATCAACCAAATTGTCGTCGATAATTAAGCGCGTACCTTTATGCGTTACGCTTATACAGTTTGCTCCGTAAAATTGAAAATCCATTACACCTCCTTAATGTTCGTCTGATTTATCGTCCGCGCAAGTGCGAGGAGAGCCATACCTAAACAGTTTGATTATTTCTGGATCCCCAGTCAAGGCTGGGGATGACATGCTAAGTAAGCTGCTCCTGTTCAGGCTCAACATCATCTGACAGCAAATTATGTATATCTACCAAAACCTGCTTTTTAGCCTGCAGAATAGCCACAGCAAACCGGTCGTGGATCTGCAGGCGGTACTGGAAGTCCGGCAGGCTCATAACCGTATAGCGGATACTTTTATTCTCTTTGGCTTCCAGCTCATCCACGTACTTCTGCAAGGCGTTGGGATTAACCTGGCCAACAACTAAAAAGTCTACGCCGGCGCTCTCGTCACGGGTAAACTTGCCCGTATACACTGCCAGGTCGATATGCCCGACCATGCGTAAATCTGCTCCTGCTGGGCTGTCGTCTGCCCCGCCAGCGGCCGCAGTCTTTTTGGGTGCAGGCTTATTGATGCCACCGCCAAAGATTTGTTGCAGCGGTTCAAAATACTCGAACTTCTGATTGACCTCGTAATACAGTTTATTATTAGTATTGTCAGATGTAATGATGCCAATACTTAAGAGATTACTGAGTTCGCGCCGAACGGAATTGATCTGCTCGTCGATCTTACGGGTAATCTCCCGGACAAAGAAAGACCGGTTGGGGTTGCTATAAAATAGCTGTAGTAACTTGACCCTCGTTTTTGACCCAAAGAGTTGCTCAATCATGAATCCATTGTAGCAAAGCGCGGGGCATAAGGAAATCTTAGTTATCCAGAAATGTTGTGACAGAGTCTACAATATGTTGCCAATTTACAGGGTTATTAAACCACTGAATACTTTTGTTACGCTTAAACCAGGTTCGCTGGCGCTTAGCTAATCCCAGCGTATCCTGGATAATTTTCTGCCTGGTTTCTACCAAGGTTTGCGTACCTAAAAAGTAGTCACGCCACTGCGCGTAGCCTACGCCCTTTAGTGCTTCACATGTCCAGCCATACTGCTCGCTCAATTCTCTGACCTCCTGCTCCAAGCCATTCACGAGCATGGCATCTGTCCGGGCTGTGATGCGCTGCCGCAGCTCTTCGCGTTCTACAGATACACCCAAAACTAAAGTATTCTCCCGGAACGGCCGACGTGTTGACTGCGCGCCATCAGTTTCCAGCAGCCTAATCAATCGGCGCTTGTTGCGCACATCAACATCACCGGGGTTAATGCCCTGCTGGTCGATCCGAGCTAATAGCTCTGGGATAGACATAGTATTGAGTGTCTGTCTGGCTGCGCGGTCGCCTGCCTCTAAAAACCCGTAATCGTACAGGACGCTATCTATATATAAACCCGTACCGCCGACCATCACAGGCAAATTGCCCCGGGCACTGATCTCGGCAATTGCCTCGACTGCCAATTGCTTGAATACCGCGGCAGTAAAGTCTTCACAAGGACCTACTACATCCAGCAAATGGTGCTTCACTAAGGCCTGATCAGCTGGACTCGGCTTGGCGGTGCCAATATTTACTTCCCGGCGCACCGTC
The DNA here is from genome assembly GCA_038199095.1 of Saccharimonadales bacterium (SeqCode). Taxonomy (GTDB): domain Bacteria; phylum Patescibacteriota; class Saccharimonadia; order Saccharimonadales; family UBA4665; genus JBBPZG01. Next base: position 5,613 of record JBBPZG010000022.1, on the reverse strand, counting down.
CAACTGTCAGCACAGATAATTTCGCCATTAAATTGTTGCGCGATTTGCAACGCTAGTTTTGATTTTCCAGAGGCAGTCTCACCTATTATGACAATTAATGGTGAGTAGTGAGTGGTAATTAGTTTGTTGTGCATAGTGTTAATCATCGCCTTACGAGCGGGCTTTGCTGGGCTAATCTTTGAGTAAATTTAGCTGTGCGGGCTCTGCCTGTGAACCTGGCGGCCACCAAATTAATTCGCTAACCGAAACCCTGTAATCATCGCTTACATCAAAACCCTCAGCTTCTAACACTTGTTTGTGCCCAGAGCGGCCGCCAGGATAACCAGCCGCCAAGCCGCCCTGCTTGTTCACAACCCGCTGCCAAGGCAGATCTGGGTTGCCGAAATGCGCAATCCCACCAACGATCCGTGCCGCCCGCGCATTCCCGCACAAGGCAGCCAGCTGCCCGTATGTCATCACCCGACCCTTTGGAATCTGCGCCACCAGGGCCTCTACTCTTTGCCGAAACCCCGCCTCAACCTCGTCCATCAAAATACTCCACTACCGCCGGCCAATCTTTACAGCGGATTACGCCAGCAGGCAACACCCCTGATTTGTTCCACGCATAATCCCCGAATAAAATCCCTGTAATACCATTCTGGGCCGCCTCAAAAACATTGCTTACACTATCATCTATTAGTGCTATCGATCCAAGCTCTTTACAAATAATATGTTTTGGCTTAACTAGTTCCGGATCTTCCGGTAAATGCGTATAGCGCAAATCGTCGAATAAACCTGTAAAATGCTCTTCGATAAAGCTTTCGGTTGTACCTCTATAAGAAAAATGCCTTGAAGTGATAAGTACAAGCTTATATTTTTCACGAAGCTGCTTGATTGCCTCTACTGAACCTACCACAGGCTGCCCCTGTTTGTAATGCTCAGTCTCTAGATAAGCGTCTATTTTTGCTTCGACTTGCTGCCATGTTTCACCCGTCATTTCTTCTATGTAATAAGACTGCATTTGATCAACAGTAAATTCTGAACCATACATGGTATTATGAAATGCCAAAAATGTTGGCGCCATTGGAAATAGCACTTCGTCAATATCAACTGCTATGATCTCCTTGCTCATTCAATCACTCTATCCAGTTCTCTATCGACTTGCAACCATGAACGTCATCCTCGAACTCGGTTCGAGGATCTTGAGCAATTATTAGCATCCGGGAGATCCTCTGTCTGGCCAGAGGATGACAGTTCGGGACGCTACAGAGAGGTTTTTTGGACGCGGGCTTTGGCTTCGTTGGCGACGGTTTTGAGGAATTCGTCGACACCGATTGCCCGGTCGCCTTCTTGGACGACGATGTCTTTGCGGATACGCGGAATGACTTCCCTGCTGGTAATCTCTTTTTCGCCCACTACAACGGTGTACGGTATCTTGGCCAGCTCGGCAGCACGGATCTTTTTGCCGACCGACTCATTAGAATTATCGACCGTGAGACGTAGGCCAAGCTCCCGGGCGCGATCCCGCAATTCTTGTGTAAAGGCCAGTGTGGCTTCTTCTTGATTTACGCTGATCAGCCGCACCTGCTCCGGGGCCAGCCAAACCGGGAACCTGCCGGCTGTATGTTCGATATAAACAGCCAGAAAACGCTCAATGGAACCTAGTAGCGCGCAGTGGATCATCACCGGCTGCTGTTTGCCGCCATCTTCGCCGGTATACTCCAGGCCGAAGCGTTCCGGCTGCACGAAATCTAATTGAACTGTAGATAGCTGGTGCTCCCGGCCAATGGCGTCGGTCGCCATAAAGTCGATTTTGGGCCCGTAAAAGGCCGCTTCGCCGTCTTGTTCGAAGTATTCCAGCTCGTTAGCTATCACCGCGTTCTTAAGCTGCTCTTGGGCGCTAGCCCACAGTTCGTGCGAGCCAAGGTAAGCATCCGATTCATCACGGTAGCTCAAGCGTACCCGCAGTGGCATTCCCACCGTAGCATAGAGCTCGTTAGCCGCTGCTAACAGATTATTAATTTCGGTTTCAATCTGGTCTTGGCGACAAAAAACGTGGCTATCATCCTGGGTAATCGAGCGCACCCGGTTCAAGCCGCCCAGCTCACCCGATTTCTCGTCGCGGTACACGGTGGTCGTTTCCAGATAGCGCAGCGGTAAATCACGGTAGCTTCGGGGGTGTGATTCGTAAATCCGGGTGTGGTGCGGACAGTTCATCGGCTTCATTACTAGCTCGTCGCTGGTTTCCTGGCTTTTGACAAGGAATAGCTCGTCACCGAACTTTGCCCAATGACCGGAGGCTTCATACAACTCCTTTTTGGTGATGTGTGGAATCCACACCTTCTGGAAGTCATAACGCTCGCGCAACTGGGTAGAAAACGCCGCCAGCTCTTCGCGCAGCACCGTGCCCCGTGGTGTAAACATCGGCAAACCGGAGCCGACCATGTCGGAGAACACAAACAGGTCTAGCTCTTGCCCGAGCTTACGGTGGTCGCGCTTTTTGGCTTCTTCTAGCATGTTTAGGTGCTGCCGCAGCTCCTTGTCCGTCGCAAAGGCCACCCCATACAATCGCTGCATCTGCGGATTCTGGTCGTTACCGCGCCAGTAAGCCCCTGCCACACGCATCAGCTTAAAGGCTCCGGCTTTGCCCGTCGATTCCACATGCGGGCCGCGGCATAGGTCGGTAAAATCACCATTTTTGTAGAACGATACGCTCTCAACCTGGGCGTCGCCCCCGGCAATCGTGCCCAGCTCAGCCGCATCGAGATCCTTAGCCACTGTTGTACCGGACCGTTTTAGGTCATTCAGCAACTCCTCCTTGTACGGCTGGTTCGCTTGCTGCGCCCAGGCAATGGCTTCATCCACAGGTTTTTCGAACCGTTCAAACGGATAATCAGCGCCAATAACCTGCTTCATCCCGGCCTCTATCTTCTTAAAATCGTCTTCGGAAATCCTCGCTTCGGTATTTTCGCCAAGGTCAACGTCATAATAAAAGCCGTTCTCCACCACCGGCCCTACACCAAACTTAGCCTCCGGCCACAAATGCTGCACGGCCGTCGCCATAATATGCGCTAAGCTATGCCGCATCGCATAAAGTTGATCTGATTGCTCTGCCATAAGTTCCTCTCTGACCCGTCATGCTGAATTTATTTCAGTACCCCGTTCACCTAAACACTGTCTTTGCAGATACGTACACAGGGTCCCGAAATAAATTCGGGATGACGCTAGTTGGTATATAAAAAGACGCCTGGATTGAATACTCTCGCACTGCATTCAATTCTCAAGCGTCTGGGTCCTATCAATAAGGAGGTTCCACCTAGACATTTACTCTTGCGACTTCCAGTAACGTCAGTCGTCGCCACACCTACGAAGCTCAGCGGTTGGTGAAGCCACTTCTACACTCCCCTGTAGTATATCACTTTAACTTCGGTTGATAAATACCGGTTTGCATTATGTCCGGGCTAGCGTTCTGATAGCCCCTACCAACTCTTCAAACTCCAGAATTCCAGCCGTAGCAGCCTGGTGCACACTTCTCGACAAATGAATACTGCGCATACCTGCTGCGGTCGCTGCCATGATGTCAGTATCGGAATCACCTACATAAATTGCTTCTTCTGCAGACACACTTAGTTTTTCTAAAGCTACTAGTAGGGGTTCCGGATCAGGTTTCGGCTTATCATAATCTTCATATGTGATCACTGCGTCAAACAGATCCTGAATATTAGTTCTACTAAATACATCATCCATTCCCAAACGGATGCGACTCGTAACTATTGCCAGTTGATAACTCCGGTGTAGCTCTTGGAGTACTTCTGCAAGTTTTTCTGGAAACTTTAATAGATCTGCGTCTCTGATATCAGCAGTGTTAACCATAACAAGTAGACGTTCGACTTCTTTTTTACTAATGCCCGGGGCAAGCAGCTCAATCGAACCCCGTAAAGGTACATGAAAGCACTCTAAAACTGCCTCTCGCGAAGGTTTTGAGTAACCACCGCGTGACAAAAGCTCTTGGTATAGATGTATATTTGCTTCCCGAGAGTCTACTAAGACACCGTCGACATCAAAAATAACGGCTTTAAGCATGTCTCACAGTATACGCGACCAACAAAAAAGGGTTGAGTGGTCTCGCAAGCCATTCAACCCTTTCTCCCTGTTTTGACATTTTCCTCCGCTTCCCGGCGGGGTAAAACATTCTCGTCAAAACTTCACCTGTACGAGTATCATAGCAAGGTTAGTATTATATGGCTAGCCTATTTATGCTGTATTTCTTACTATCTACATGGGGATAACTAATTTTATCTAACACCATATGAGGTATAACGGTCATGTTTTTTAAGGTAATAAAAAATCTCACTTTCGTGAGACTTTTAGATGGTGGGCGATGGAGGATTCGAACCTCCCACCTCCACAACGTCAATGTGGCGCTCTAGCCAAATGAGCTAATCGCCCAAAAAACCAAAGTCTTGGTTTTTGTAGGCTCGAGCGAAGCGCGGATAGTCCAAAACTATAGCTAAAACACCGCTTCATTCATCAAAAACTATAGCGTACCTCTTATGCAAAATCAAGGTAAATAGTCCTTAAGGGTCTCTGTTATAAGCACTAGCATTTAAAAATAAAGCATTGACTAGTATATTTATGCTTGCTACTATACGTCGGTTAAATAAGGAAGTTTTGGATTAATAAAGCCAGCGCTTTAGACGCCTTTCAGCTGTTCTACGAAGAACTTGGTTCTTCTAAGCCCAGCAACAGAATACGAAGATTCCGCACCGTTAGCACAGCCAGTTAGCTGGCTAGCAGAAGCGTCGCACAATAACCCCGATAACACTAAGTTACTGGGGTTTTTGATTCTAAATTTTTCGTTTAGCCTTCTCTCAGATATCAGGACATGTATATGGCTTCCGACTACTTTATCCCCACATATTTTTGCTTATACACTGGTATTTTAAATAGCGTTATGACAAGATGTTGACATGGTTTGCATATATTGTAGTGACGAAACGCACGTAACCAATTCCCGGCCGCAGCGGCGCTCTAACCAGGTTTGGCGGCGGCGGCAATGCCTAAGCTGCAAAGCTATCTTTAGTACCGAGGAAGCCGCTAACTATACGGCAGCCTGGTCTATCCGGGCAGCCTCTGGCACCATAGAGCCGTTTAGCCGCGATAAGCTGTTCCTGAGCCTCTATAAGAGCTGCCAGCACCGCAAAAGCGCTGTAGCAGACGCTAGAGCCCTAACCGATACCATTACCAGCAAGCTATTGCCCCAGGTGCGTAACGGCAGTTTAGGAGACAAAACCATTACTCAAACTGCGCTGGTAGCCCTCAGCCGCTTCGATAAGGCCGCGGCTACGCACTACCAAGCCTTCCACAAGCTATAAATAACCCCGCAGAACGGGATGCCATGGTGCTTCTGCCGCATCAAAGGAAAACTGATTAAAACACAGGCTATGGCTAAGCCGCGTGAGTAATAAGCAATAGAACCCACTAAGCTTCAGTGAAGCTTAGTGTAGACACGAGCGGAGCGGCTTAGATAGTAAGTAGTCCAGGCGGGGGCTTTTGGGTTACTTCTTGCCATTCAAAAAAGAATGGGGAGAGAAGAGAGGTTTGGTTTGGGGGTGAGGATAGGGTGATGTCTCT
>JBBPZG010000021.1:0-6076 GCA_038199095.1 Saccharimonadales bacterium (SeqCode) | reverse complement strand
TCCATATAAGGCGCTGACGGCGCTTGTTTTTGACGCGCTGTCGGTGGGCGGCCCGGTAGATATCATCTGTCATAAAATATAATCCCTGACTTTCAACAAATTGACAGAGAGCAGATAACAAATTACAGAAATTTGACAGATTCCAAATCTCAGACGCGCTCCCGCCGTGGCAATCTGTAATCTGCTACCTGCTATTTGTCTGTTTAATGTCATCTACTTGTCTGCTATCTAACTCGTCTGGCGTTGTTTGAGTTCTGTCAGCCGCGGCATGAAACTCTGGGCGGCACCATCGAGCCCCAATACTTTTAGGGCACCGAGCAGGACATATAAATGATCAAAGCTGGTGTCTTTAATCTCTGCACCCAGCGTCTCTACCTGTTGGAAGGCATGCTCGACCTTTTCGACCAGCCACTTTTCTTCGCCTGGGGCAATCTGGTTGGTGATAATTTTGGCCGGCTCTTCTTCGTGTTTTACAATTTCCAGTGAGCGCGCCGAGTGGTCACGCTTGCGCAAATGCCCGCGCTTGATCAAGTTATTGATATGGAGCGCCACGGTAGCTACGGAGGTGTAATTGAGCCCGTTCATAACTTCGCGGTAACTGGGGCTGTAACCATGTTCGCCAATAAATCTTTCGATAAAACCCAGCAGTTCTTTCTGCTTCTTGGTCGGCCGCACTGTGGAACTCACTTCATGCCTTCCCTCTGTTAAGTGAAGTTCGTGCTGGTGAGTGCCCTGTACTAGTTCTTGGGAGGAAGCATACCCTTGGGTACGCTGACGAGCAAAACTGGCGCAGGGTGCCGCCAGCACGAGCTGAAGCTGGAGGGAAGGCATGAAGTGAGTTCATTGTTTGTTTTTCGTTCACCTAACCATTATGCCACAACTGCTATGACATATTCTCAAATTCTTTGATGAAATTGGATTTGGTTAGAGTATTAAGCCGTCGAGGTTGACTTCTTGGGGGGACCCGATGACGACATTATGGGCGTTATAGGCAACGGTGTGGGGACTGTCTAGGTCGGCGAAGGCTACATCTTCGACAATTGGCTGATGACACTTGTTAAGTTCGATGACGCCGCGTTTGGTTAGCGCCTCGTGCTCTTGCCCTTCGGGGTACTCCGGATTTGGATGCGTAATGGCGAGATTGTCCGGGATGTTGCCCATTCTATGCAAGATGGGTCTGACGACTAACGAGGATAGCTTTTTACCGGTTCGGGATACATCGAAGTACTGTTCTTTGCCGTTTACCTTGGCTACCAGCGGCCGCTTTGTTTCACATTGCAGAGGGTGCTTAGGATGTTTGTCGCGCTGTGAGTAAACGTCTGTAGCAGCATCAAACGATACGGGCTTTCGGTGCCTAATGCGATCTTGCAGGCGGGCGGCGGTTTTTTGGGCTGCTTGGCTGGCGTGGTAGACTTTCGGGTTATCGGGAGAAACTTTTAGGCAGTCGGTTGGTGCGGCGTTAGCTTTGGCGGCACCGCCGGCGCTTAAGGCTGCGGCGGCTAACAAAGCAGCGCCGACGCGGCGGCCTGAAATGCGTGGTTCTGGTGTCTGGGTCAGTTCGTGAGATGACTTATGCATGTTAACAATAATATACACCTATTAATCGGTTTTGTCAACAGTCAAACACCATAACCTCTTCCGAATCACAAACTAGCCACGCCTAAAGTCGTCATCTCGAACATTAGTGAGAGATCCCGTTACCTTCATTGCAGGCTTACGAGCTTATCCACAGTTTTGTTAGTGATTTCCCGATCCTCAATAGCTTCACTCATAGACGCTGCGCTTGAGTCTACAAAACATCCTGCTGGGATGTTTTGGCTCAGAATGACAGAGAGGTGTTGATTTGTGCCGGGTCACGATCGACTGGCTGGAGATGCATTTTCGGGGAAGACCCAGTACTTGTACCAGAGGTAGCTCCAGACGGTGAAGAAGGCGGCGGAGATGAAGAAACCAATGTAAGGGGTAACGCCGATTTGGTTCAGGCCGGCGATTATGAGGTAGTCGAGTACGAAACCGATGCTTTCAATGGTGATATAGCGGCCGACGTGCTGCATTTCGCTCAAGTGCCTACCAGTACCGGCAAATGCCCAGTAGCGCTGTACCAGGTAGTTTAGCGTCCAGCCGACGGCATCGGCGGCCAGTTTGGAAAACAGCCAGCGCCAATGCAGCCCGGAATAGCAGATAGCAAATACGCCGTAGCCGGTCCAGAAGTAGACGCCACCGCCTGCCATATACTTTGCGAACTGCTTCACACTGCCTACTGTCATCTTTGACCTGATCGGGAATACATAATTACGTTTACCGTTGCCCATTCACCTTTTACCATACGTTATCCATGATCTGTTTACCATGAAGCAGCGGCCTGGCAGTAAGACACGGTGAATGTACGGAAAAGGGTGAAGGGTGAGAGTTTATTCTTCTTTGTTGAGCCCCGGTGCCATGGCAATGCCAGCTAGCCCCCACCAGATATAAGCTAATGTGTCATCAGCCCAGGCGTGAGATAGCAGGTTAATAAAACAGAGCCCGATAAAGCTGGCGAATAGGCTGAGCGCTAATGGGTGCTCACGCCGGCACCACAATAGGTAGCCCACGCCGGCATTTATCAACAAGAATAATACAAGGCCGAGCCAACCGGTTTCCTGGCCGACCTGCACATAGTAGTTTTCGGCAATCCGCGCTGGGTGGTTGTTGTAGGCGCTGGCTGGTCCGGCGGTGCCCGTGCCGCGGCCCAGTGGTTCATGTGCCACATCGCTGAGACCGTTACGGAGGGCGCTGACATGGCCGGCATTGGAAGTGGTTTTAACAGCCGAGTGCTTTTGGGTATGCAGTACGAAGTTCTCAAAGCGAGTATTATGGCGGAAAGCCACGCCTAAAGTGGCGCCAATTACCAATACCGCCGCCGCCAGAGCTAGGGAGATATTCCTGGCGCGGGTAGAACGGATTGACAATCCGACCACTGTGGCAATACTCAGCACGGCACCAATCCAGGCGCTCCGCGAAAAGCTAAAAAATAGCGTAATCAGCGCCGCCAGTAGGAGCCCGCTGTACAAGGCTAGGCGCTTACCCCTGAGCAGGAGGATTGTCAGCAAGCTGATAGGAATAAGCAGGTAGGCGCCGAGCGGGTTGGCGCCGCGCAGGGTGGACATGATCCGGATGTAGTGGTTGTTGTGGTTAATTGTTTCATAGGGCGCTATAGTATGCGGCCCATAGCCAAAGTGACTCAAGAAGTTATTGGGCAAAACAAAGGCTTGCAGCAGTCCAATGAACACCACAATAACCGCCGGCCACAGCACCATCCATTGCCAATGCACCCGCAGCCTGGCCATTCGCAGCGCCATCGCCCAGGTGACTAGAAAGAAGACCAAAAATCGCAGGTTGACGATCAGTCCGTACCCAAACGCCTTTGCGTTAACTGCGTGATGCCCGAACGCTATTGTGCCCCAGACAAGATTAACTACAACGTACAGCAATATGAGCTGGACCAGCCGCCGCGTAAGTGTATGGCTGCGTATCCGCTGATCGGTGGCCAGTAAAACCAGGACACCAACCACACATATCACTAGTAAAACCTCTTTCCACAGGCGGATGGCGGTGTAGTGCCCAACCAGGCTGGATAGCCAGACGCTCAAGAAAGCATGGAAAGGCAGCGCCAGGATAATCAGCATGGTCAAGCTGGTCACCCAGGCGAGTATGGTGTACTTTAGCGCTGATGTTCTCATAAATGCTACCTATAGTATAGCTGCAATGTGGCAATTAGCATGTTGCATGTATCATAGATGTAGCATGTAGCATGTTGCATGTATCAGGTAATTAAGTAATTGAACAATTACGTGCGACATGACACATGCAACATCTATGCAACGTGCTCCATGTGACATGCCACATGACTTAGATCTATGAAAAATAACACTTCGCTCTTCTATAATGTCTGCCTGGTAATCGGTGACTTTATAGCCATCACTATTGCTTTTAGCATTGCCTATATCCTGCGTGTCACGCTGAGCCACCAACCGCTTAGCGCCAACGTTCATGCCCATACCTATCTGTTTGTGCTGGTTAGCCTGCTGCCCTTTTGGATACTGATTTTTGCCGTGCTAGGACTCTATAATTCCCGGATCCACGAAAAACGCTTCAGCGAACTGGGCCGGCTGATTATTGGCAGCTTTATCGGCATTCTTTTTGTTATTAGTTACGGCTATCTGACCAATACGGCCATCTTTCCGGCGCGGCTGGTGACGCTCTACGGTTTTGGCCTGGCCTTCTTCTTTGTGTTTTTCTTCCGGACGCTTGCCCGGGGACTGCGGCGCGAGCTGTTTAGTTATGGTATTGGCATTAATAATGTGCTGATTATTGGCGATACGCACCTGAGCCGTGAGTTGATTGATTCGCTGTCTGATACCGCCATTACAGGCTACCGGGTACTAGGCGTAGTGGGCGGCGTCAAGCACCCTCTCGACAAAGATTTGGACCTCCCGCAGTTTAAAAGCTTTACCGAAGCCATTCACCGCTTGAGCAAGCGGCAGCTGCATACAATTGTGCAGACCGAACTATACCCCGAAGCCGATCGTAATGACGAGATCTTGACCTTTGCCCAGGAGCAGCACGTAGCCTACCGTTTTGTACCGGGCAATAGTGAGCTATTTGTCGGTAATATAGAGGTTGATCTGTTCCAGGCTGTGCCGGTAATTGCCGTCCACCAGACGGCGCTGATCGGTTGGGGGCGGGTGGTCAAGCGCCTGACTGACCTCCTACTCGGCGGCTTCTTACTAGTCATTGTTTCACCACTCATATTGGTTATCACCGTCGCCGAGTACGCCTCGGGCAGTGGCTCGGTATTTTTCAGACAAGCCCGCCTAACACGCTTTAACCAGCAGTTTAAAGTGTTCAAGTTCCGTTCACAGTATCGTAAATATGATGGCACAACGCCTGAGCAGGCCTTTAAAAAAATGGGGCGTCCTGAATTAGCCCAGCAATACCGGGAAAATGGCGATTATCTACAAGGTGATCCGCGCGTGACGCCGTTAGGCCGGTTTTTGCGGCGTACCAGCCTGGATGAGCTACCGCAGCTGATAAATGTTGTAAGGGGCGAGCTTAGCCTCGTTGGACCACGGGCTTTGATCCCGGAGGAGCTGGCCATTTACGCCAAGCGCCACGCTATTTTAAGCGTCAAATCGGGCATGACGGGTCTGGCGCAGGTATCCGGCCGGCGTGATATCAGCTTCGAGGAGCGGCGCAAACTCGACCTGTTTTACGTGCAGAACTGGAGCTTCTGGAACGATATGGTGATCCTGATCAAAACGGTCTGGATCGTGCTATTTCACAAAGGAGCCATGTGACCCTGATCGAGGCGAACTGGAACCTTATCTGTGAAGAGATATTGCGCTGGAACCAACTACTCCGTAAGCAACAGTGGTCAATAGCTCTCCCTGCTGTTACTGGAACTAGGGGAGTTTAGCGGACGGACTTTGCAGGCTCAAGAGGACCAATACTGCTGTCCATGTTTTGATCGATAAAGCGCCAGAAGCTTTGCGCCAATGATCCAAAAGAAGGACCCGCTTTAATAGCTCCTGACTTAGGCGTGAGACGTATAAAGCTACCAAGCGGGCCAGGGCCCACGCTTACATCACCATCACCCTCCTCACCCTCGGACGCCCATGCCCAGCCATTGTCCGTCAGTTTAACGGCTCGCTGCTTGTCTATTTGCGGCAAGTGAGCAGGTAGAGCTTTCCAGGTGCCGCCGCCTCTATACTCGTCGGCTGTTTTAAGTACCAGCGCTTCCAGTTCTGCTGGCTTATAATCCAAGTTAGCGCCTGCAACTAGTGTCTGGGCAATAAGCTCAAGAGGTAGGTCGCTCATTCCGACAAGAATAGGTTTTATGCCAGAACCAGAGCGGGGATTCATCTCTGTGGGTCGAAAGCCATCTTTCGTAAGTACACCGTCCACAGTAAAGATGCCACGATAATTAACCATATCCCTTAGCGCATTACCGACTTGTTTTGCTGTACTACGCATAGCTTCTCGATCAGTCGTTGCCGGATCCCAATAAGTGTCAGTACCAGCGTAGAAAAACTCGTTG